>NZ_WSPP01000117.1:0-33569 GCF_009767705.1 Myroides sp. LoEW2-1
TTCAAATCACATCAAATGCGGAAGTAGCTCAGTTGGTAGAGCTCCAGCCTTCCAAGCTGGTTGTCGCGAGTTCGAGCCTCGTCTTCCGCTCTAATAAACTCGGTGTAAGTTTTCAAATCACATCAAATGCGGAAGTAGCTCAGTTGGTAGAGCTCCAGCCTTCCAAGCTGGTTGTCGCGAGTTCGAGCCTCGTCTTCCGCTCTAATAAACTCGATGTAAGTTTTCAAATCACATCAAATGCGGAAGTAGCTCAGTTGGTAGAGCTCCAGCCTTCCAAGCTGGTTGTCGCGAGTTCGAGCCTCGTCTTCCGCTCAAAAAGAGCTTAAGTATATTTACTTAAGCTCTTTTTTTGCTTTATGTCGTCCTGAAATTGGGTATTTGGGATCAGTGTCAAAAGTTGGGGACTACGCAAAAAGTTTAGTTAATCTAAACAGGAAAAACTTCTCACCTTTCACTGAATCAAGAGCAAAAGTAGGATCAATGACAAAAGTTGAGTGGCTTAACTTCAATTTTAATGAATAGCTCAGTCTAATGGTGTTTTGTCAGCAGTTGTTTGGTATAATACAAGATCTTATGAAATCTCTTTTATGTTTTAGTTGTATTTTACGTTGACTAAAGGAATTGGTTTTGATTAGATTTTTGTCACAGTATTTAAGAAAGTTAGGTAAGTGAGAATCTTCTCATTTTATCGATTACAAAAAAAAGAGGTTACCTATTTAGGTAACCTCTTAATATGTCTAATAATTGTCTAATTATTTCACAGCTTTTTTATGTGCTACAATGTCTTTGATAGTAAATAAAGCAGGTGTGTTTATACCATATTCTCCTTTATCTGATGAATCAACATAGAATACTATGTATTTTGCAGCTTTTTTGTCTTTAAATTGAATCTTTTGCCAATCTTTTGTTATAGTGTCACCATCTTTTTTGAAGTTAACCAGTTTTTGTTCGATAGGTTTTTCGTTTAAAACTTTTTTGTTTTCATCTAATAGATAGATAACTACTGAAAAATAATCTCCTTTCTCAAATTTTTTAGCAAAGCTATCACCGTTTGTAATTGAATAATATGTATATGGACTTAAGCCAAGATTGATTTCAACAGGTACTAGTTCACTGCTGTCTTCTCCTTGTAATGTTACAACTGTTGCAGTTTTTTCAATGTCAATAACTTCTCCTTTTGTATACGTTTTTTCAGCACCTTCAGTATAAGCTACTAAGAAAGGTATAGTTTCTTTATCTTTGATAGTATTAGCCATAGTTCCGTGCATATTCTGTGCAAAATTGGTTTCATGGTCAGTCTTGTCTATACTGTTGGATGCTATGAAACCATTCCAGTACTTTGCATCGCCGAACTCAGTCACAGAGTGACTAAAAAGGAAGTTATTGCTTTCAATTTTAGCGCCGTCTGTATATGTTCCATCCCAAATATAACCATCTTTTACTTCTATTTGTAAAGGAATTTCTTTAAGGTCTAATACGTTGTAGTTTTCGCCATAGAAAGATGTAACAGCATAATTATATAGGTTAATAACCCCTTCTTTATTCGTTGTTTTTAAAGTAATAGATTCTGTTTTTGCAAAATCCATTTTGTAAGTTAAAACTGGTGAATCGGAAAGTTCTTTCTGTGTTGTATTATTGAACCATTTAAAGGTTAAACCTGTTGGGTCAATTTTTGGATCAATAGTAAATTCCTCTCTTGCTTCAGCGTTTACTTTCTCCTCTTGAATATAGATTACATCATTTGAATTGTCATCACTTGAACAAGAAGTAAAAACTGTAGTGGTGATTGTTAAACCTAAAATAAATAATAAACTTGTACGTAAAAATCGCAGTTTCATTGTAAGTGTGTTATTGTTAATAATAAATGCAAATATAGTTTAATTAGTAGGTATTTTATTGTGTATTATTAAATAAAACATCTTTAATTATGACAAATTATGTCGTTATTTTTCTTTATATATTGCGGATTAAGGATTTATAAAAAAGTAACCCGAAAGGGTTACTTCTTAAAATTAATTATCTACTTTATCAACTGTTATGGCATCAAGACAAAAATACACAGCCGTATTAGGTCCCACTGTTGGGTCTGCATCTGTAGTATCAAGTTGAAAGAAAATATACTTAACTTCTCCTAAGGCACTTATGTCAACTTTTTCCCAATTTTGTGACATGATAAGTTCATCGCCTCGGTAGTCTGCTAAATAATGGGTTACTGATTCTGGTTTTACATTGTTGTCTTTATCAACTCCTTTAACTGTAATTGTAAAGTAGTCCCCTTTTTCAAATTTACGCGCAAAACCATCCCCATTAAGATTTCCCCAATATGGCCATGGATGATTAGCGATTGATACACTTACTGCTTTGTAGGTGTCGTCTTCTGAACCTATTTTTACCCAATTAGAGTATTGTTCTTCATCAAATTTTTTGGGATCAGCATTCCAGTCTTTCATATAATATCCCCAATAGCCCACAATGTATGGAGTTCCTTCACCTTTAACTCCTCCTTTAGCCATGTTACCCCATTGGTAGTTTATCCAACCTACAGAACCTCCGTCATCTGAGTGTGATAAGTTATCTGTACTGTTTGAAACCGTAAAACCATCCCAATAATTCCAACTTTCTTCTGCAGTATGTGAGAATTTAAAGATTTGATGTTCTACATAAGTTCCTCCTATATAGGTGTTTTTCCAATACTTTCCACCTAAAGTTTCTTTTCCGTCAGATAAATCAAAAGAGGTCAAATCTAACGTAACATAGTTGTAGTCCAAACTCTTATCTACACTAACCTGATAGGTGTAAAGAGTAATTGTGCTTGGGCTTACTGTTTTTAGTGTTATTTCGTGTACACCTGCTGAATCTAATGTATATTTGAGGATAGGTTCTGTTGAAATAACTTCGTCATTTAAGTACCAAAAGTAGGTTAAGTTACTTGCTTCTATTTGAGGGTCAATCACGAACTCTTGTTTGGCAATCGTTTTTATTTCTACAGTCTCTTTGACGATTGGAGTGCTATAAGGAGTGCTGTCATCACTCGAACAACCTGTAAGTAGCGTTGCAGTTAAAGCTATTCCTAAAAAGAATAGTTTAGTGAATTTGAATACGTTGTAATTTTTCATTTTGATTGGTTATTTAAAGTTTTTATTTTAATTATCTCGTAGGAATAGTTACTTTGGCTTTGTGTAAGTCTATTACTCCGCTTACTTCTGTTGAGGTTTCTCCCAACCATCCAGCTTGTTGATTTACTCCTGTATATATTTTGATAAAGTCCACGCCCGGAAGGTTTGCTTTCTTACCTGCACGGTCTACTGCCCAATTGATGTCAATAGCTGATTCATCATCATTGTTGGGTGCATTATCAGCATATCCGTAATCAAAACTATACAATACCCAGTAAGTGCCTTTGCCACTTTCGTCTATAGCATTATTTGGTAGTTTGGTACCAGTGAATGTGATTTTATCTTCATTTATCCACTCAGGAAAATAGTTTTGCTGGTGGTATGTGTTTTTAGGCATGTAACCGCTCTGACCTTGGTTATCTTCCCATTTTATGTACTCGATGTCGGTAGCCCATTTGTTGATAGTATCTATTACAGGAGCTTTGTTTGGATCAGGTTTGTGATAAGTGATACTGTAGTTTGCTATTGTTTCACTATTAGTGTGTTCACTCCCAGCGATTTCGTACCATTCATCCTCATCGGGTACACCATTTTTGTTAGCATCATAAGCTACCATGATTACTCCAGGTTCGCAGCTACCCCCTCTATTGGTAGCATTTGAATTTGGGTTGCTATTCGCCCAGAATGCATTACCTAATACTTTAAAGTCTCTTAGTCCTTCTACATTTTTGATGGTTTCATCAAACCCTACGACTATATATCCTCCAAAACCACCTAAACTCACTAAACTTGGACCTTTTCCTGATATAGCTTTCAGTGCTTTCTTCTTCATTTCTTCTTCCGTGTCTCCCTTGACATATTTTGGGATATCGTTTGTAAATTGACCAGCAGCAGGTTTGAAGTCAATTACTTTTGTCACATCACTATAGTTATAAGAGATGGTAGGAGGGGTGTTATCTTCTTCTTTTGTGGTGCTGTCATCACTGCTTGAACAGCTGTACAAAGCAATTGCAGCTGTGAACGCCATTGCGATGTTTAATAGATTTATTTTGTATTTAATCATGGTTATTGAATGTTAGTTATTTTTTTATAAAAGCAAAATGCGCCGGAATATTGCCTCCTGTAGTTTTCCACTTCAGTTGACCTTCTGGTGAATAACAATACACAAAGCCTGTTCCGACATAGTCTTGCGCATCAGTCATAAAGATTTCCTTTGTTTCGGGATTTACAGCAATACCATAAGGAATTAAAATTTGTTTGTCAGTACCATCTTTGATGATATTGTCAGTTATCACTTGCTTGGTATCAGTATCGAGTATACCGTATGATATGGTATTGTTTCCCGTATTGTGTTTATACGAAGTAGCGTAGTAATACAATTTATTGTCGTCTATCGTCATATTACTTACTGGTATGTCTAATTTTTTGACAACCTGATCTGTTGCACTGTCAATTACATATAAATTTGGTTCTACGTCGTAGTAATCACCACGTGAACTGACATAGATGTCGCCATTGCGATCTATTTGCATGCGGTGAAGGTTGATGCCTACATCTATTTTCTTAATTTCCTCAAAGGTGTTCAAATCCACTACAGATACCGTTGTATCGTAATTTGGTACACGATATCCTCCCGAATTTGCTACATATAGTTTGTGGTCTTTTATAACCATTTCCTCAGGCTGGTATCCAACAACTACTTTTCTTGTCACCTCTAAAGAAAGGGTGTCTATTTCGGCTACAAATCCTATCTCTGCATTTGGATTTATCTCCACCTTGCCTGAGTAAGAACTCACATAAGCTTTTCCGTCCTTAAAGTTCAAATAGCGGCAGTTAGGGACATGTATTTGTTTGATGTGTTTTCCTGTAGCTACGTCGAATACTTCTACAAAGTTTGAAACGTTAATTGTAGCATATACTTTACTTCCATAGATTTTGATGTCATTGCCAACATCGCCAAGCTCTTTTGTGATGTTGGGATTTCTTTCAGAGAAAATGTCTCTGGTATATACACCCGTATCGTAGGTAAACATATCTATAGAAGCTCTATTCATCCCCATATTACCTTCGTTTAGGAGGTAAAACCCACTGTACTCTTCGTTGTTTGTAGGTATAGAAACGTTAGAGCTGTCCGATGTGAATATCATTTCATCTTTTCGGCAACTTATAACTAAGAGCGTTAAACAGAAAACGGTTAAAAGTTTTTTTATTCTTATCATAAATCAATGCTTAAAGTAAAACGAAAATTACGCCCAGGCATTGGGAAATTTGTTACGACCTCATAATATTGGTTCGCTAAGTTATTTGCTTCAACGATAGCTTTGAATTTATAATCTTTCCATTTAAAGCTCTTTTGAAGTGAAATATCATGAGTATACCAAGGTTGTATTTCATTGCGTTTTATGTTGTTTTTATTGCCATTATATCGCTTACCTACATAAATAAAACTGTAGTTAAGTCCCCAATCTTTGTAGTTTAATTCGACTATCGAAGATCCAGAATGCCAAGGAGCATATGGTATTTGATCTCCATAATATGACGGTTTTCCGTATAGTGTTAAACTCTTGTCTTTCGAGCTTGTGTATTCGTAGGTAAGGTTAATTCCTAAGTCTAAGTCAGGAAGTATATTTAATGTAGTTCCTACTGCTGATTCAATTCCGTAGTTTTCTACCTTACCAAGGTTAGTCATCATCCATCGCATCATACTTGAAGTAGGAGATGCTATGATTTTGTCTGTGATATTTGCATAATAAGATTCTACTGAAACGCGAAATTCTTTGACGAAAGAGTGGTTAAGTGCTTTATTGTAATTAATCCCTAAGTTAAATTGCCTTGATATTTCAGGTCTTAGGTTTGACGTTCCTAATTGTGTATAGTAGAGGTCATTGAAAGTTGGAAGTCGAAAGATGTATTTGTAAAAAGCATGAATGTTTAGATTGTGTTCATTCCAAGGTTTGTAACTTACAAATAGGGAAGGAGCCCAGACAGATCTATTTGGTGCTTTGAAATTGTGACGCACTTTTTCATTCGTAAAGGTTCCCAGTATGTTTCCTTGTGCTTTTACTTTACCTAAATCAACCGAAGTTGCAAAGGCAGTCATAAAAGTATATCTTTCAGGATAGGAGAATAAAGTACCTTGTCCTTTTCGTGTAGCATTTAGTTTGTTGTATTGCAGGTCTGTAGAAAGTGAAACTTCCCATATAGGGCTAATTTTATACAGATGAGCTGCAGATATATACCAGTCTTGTTGGTAGAAGGTATTGTCAAATTGGGGGTTATAGGTAACCTCCTCTCCTTGAAAATCTACCGTTTTACGAGAGGTGTAATTCATAAGGTCATAGGCAAACTTAGCTTTTAGCAGAAACTGGTATCGATCAGATACATATCTTGTCCATTCAGCTTGTCCCATAAAGTTTTTGTCAATTTGACGCTCGTTGATGTTCTCGGTTTCTAAGGTAACGTCACTTTTCTTGATAACAGCTCCTGGAAGACCTCTATCTGATTGATAGTAATATAGGTTTGCAGACCATGTGTTTTTATCGTCTTTACCATACCAAGAATTTTCAATTCGGTAAGCATCTATGTCGCTATTCAGGCGATGTCCGACTGTGTCGTAAGCGACTGTCCCATTTAGGTTATGTCGCTTTTGTCTGAATTTGTAACGGCCGTTAGAATGCATGTATTCTGCACTTATAGTAGTGCTAACATTATCGTTAATTTTGTATTCTGTACGAATGGAAGGATTGGTTAATTGAATGCTACCAGCTTTATACTTCGCTGATAGGTTAACATCTTTTCCCTCTGTGAAAACAGGCTTTTTAGTTTGGATATAGACTGTAGATGCTGAGGCATATTCTTTTGCAGACTGGAAGATAGTACTCCTTTGTCCATTATATAGTTTTATTGCCTCTACATTGTCAAGAGAGAATTTACCTAAATCCACAATACCGTTTTGTGCGTTTCCAATCTGTATACCATTGTAGAAGACTCCTACGTGGTGCGTTCCCATGTTTCGAACATCTATCGTCTTAAGTCCTCCCATGCCACCGTAATCCTTAATTTTTACTCCAGAAAAGTAGCGTAGGGCATCTGCTACACTATGGCTATTAAGTCGTTCGAGAGCTTCTCCCGAAAGTGTTTGTACTGGTATAAGATCTTTGAAAACTTCTTTTTGAATGACAATTTCATTTAATGTGGTAATACTGTCTTTTTGTGTTTGTGCAAAAAGCGTAACCTTGCCAACCCAGAGGAAGGCAATAGACAATAAGCAGAATTTTAATTTCATAGTTTTTGGGCTAATATTTAGTCTAATACCTTTGGGCTAATACAGACGCATAAAACATTAGTCCCTAAATTAGGGGAAGTGTTGTAGCGTGTTTGTTTTATACCCGAAAACATTAAACAGCAATCAATAGATGGCAGGTATTCTGACTTACTCTTTATACAAACGTCCTTCCCATATTAGGCCAATACAGTGGACAACGAGGTTTGCTAAATTTATGAGCTTACAGCAGCGGGTCTGTTTAGGACTTTCACCTAATTCCCTTTTTATTATTATTCTAATAAACCACCTTGATTGATACAAATATATGTAAAAAACTCATTTGAAAAAGGAATTAAGTAGCATACTATCAGAAAAATAAGGTCTTTCAAAGCTTGATGACTAAGTAACCTATTGCTTTTTGTAGATAAGGGTATGGATATTCCTCTTTTTATTTTTTGAAGAAAGTAATTATATTATCTAATTGTTTTCAACAGTGTGGAAATAGGGTAGGTGACTTTTATACGTTTTTGTTGCTTGTTTATTCATATTATCTTCAGCAGTGGGGTAGACACGCATGCCTCTTTTACCTTGGGTTTGTTCTGAGGAGATAATATTCAATTCAATTAATGTGTTTTTGGGATAAAGGAAGAACCCTTTGATGGAAGGAGAATCGATATCGATTAAAAGGAAGTCAAAATCGTCATCGTTAGAATAAGGTCTTGTTTGTCCATCCTCATCACGTTCCCATATTGCCACAAAAAGGCCTACTTTTTTAGGAGTTAGTTTCGCTTTTCTATAAATAATATTTTTGTTTTCTAACGTAAATGAACAGGCATTGTATTCACTTGTTTCTCTTGGGAACTTAAAATCACATGGTATTGCTTGAGTAGAAATGTTTAGTACACCTTGCAGTGTCTTTAAGAAGGATGGAATAGAAGCCATTATTATATAAATTTGAGGATAAAAAGTAAAAGTAATTATTGTTGTCGTAAATTTTGTAAAATCATTGTTTATTTGCAATATATTTAAAATAGTACCATGTTTTCAAAACCGAGAATTGCATTGTTTATTGGGATTCTGTGTATTTCAATTTTCCCTGTCATTGTAAAGATGAATTTGACTCCAAGTCTAATTTCTGCTTTTTATCGTATGGCAATTGCCGCACTATTTGTAGTTCCTTATGCTTTTTTTACTAAGAAGTTGCATATATATCCACGTAGAACGATGTTTTATATTGTCTTATGCGGTATTTTCTTTGGTTCTGATATTGCGGTTTGGAATCAAGCGATTCAGGGATCTACCGCGACACAAGCGACGTTGTTAACTAATTTAGCACCTGTTTGGGTAGGGATCGGAAGCTATTTTTTCTTAACTAATAAGCCAAGTATCAATTTTTGGATAGGGACGGTGTTTGCTTTGATAGGAATGGTTGTACTTGTTGGTGTAGATGTGTTTGTTAATTTGTCTTTTGATTTACCATTCGGATTGGGTATTCTCTCAGGGGTCTTATATGCGTGTTATATCTTATTGAGTAAAAAAGTATTGGGCGAAGTAGGTGTAATTCCATTTATGACCTATAGTTTGCTTGTCTCCTCTCTTTTCTTAGGAATAGTTAATTGGATCAGTGGTTCCAGTTTTATTGGCTTTAGTACAGCAGGATGGTTAAGTCTTGTTGTACAGGGGATAGTTTGCCAATTGTTAGCATGGTTGTTAATTAGCTATGCCACACAGAATATGAGGGCAACAAGAGTATCGTTGAGTTTATTAAGTCAAGCTCTTATCGCTGCTCTTTTGGCATGGATGTTCTTAGATGAAGATATATCAAGTAAGATGATTTACGGTGGAGTCATAATTTTATTTGGTATTGCTATCACATTTATCGAAAAACCTTTATGGTCTTTTAGAAAGAGAGAGAATAAGTAGAATAAGCACTGTTTTTAGGTTTAAATGCCTTATGTTTAAATGATTAAATTTTTAAATATGAAAGTAGATTTTTATACTAAGGCAATACTAACTGTTATCGCAGGTTGTTTATTGATAATGGTAATTCGAGATTTATCAATTGTTCCAAAAGCACATGCTACAGAGGGAAGTATTCCAAATTCTGCGCCTTTAGGATATGGATTAGTTCCTTTGAATGACGATGGTAGTATGAATGTGCGAGTAAGTAATTTTGATGAATATACTAACGATGTAAATGTTCGTTTTAACGATGAGTTGAAAGTGCGCATTACCAATTCTGAAATCAAGACATCAATGAGTAATTCTTTTGGTAATGTTATACGAGTGAAGCTTGAAAAGTAAGTTAGTTAAATGGTTAGTTAAGTAATTAGTTGCCGAACCAAACAGCGTAGTTTTTAATCATGATAAAAACTCCTAAACCAAAGAATACGATACCTGCAAAAACTTTCATGAAAGTTGAGGCAAGGAATCCTATAAATGATCCTACTGCTGCTTTGAAAGCTCTGGAAAGATCATCGCTTTTGTAAATTATTTCACCTATGAAAGCGCCTAAGAAAGGGCCAATGATAAAACCAAACGGAATAGGTGCGATTAAGCCAACAACTAATCCAATATTGGTACCCCATACTCCATAGCTACTTCCTCCGAAACGCTTGGTACCCACAGAAGGAATTACGTAGTCGAGAATGGTGATTGCGATTGTAATGACGGCAGTAGCCCAAAGTAAATAACCGCTAACAGAAACTCCTTCTACAAAATACAAAGACAATAATCCAAACCAGCTTAAAGGAAGACCTGGAAGACCTGGTAATACACTGCCGATTAAGCCAATCAAGAGTAATGCTATACTTAATATTAATAGAAAATATTCCATCGATTTTTTTTTGTATTTTTGATTAATTAACGTCCGACATTAGTAATTAAGTATGTATAGGTTAGTATTTTTTACCATTATAGCTTTCTCTTTTACCGCTTGTCAGTTTTCAACTTCTAAGATAGAAAAAGAAGGTGAATTATTACAAAAAGAGTTAGAAAAAATTGATTGGTCCAAGGTGGATACCTATCCAAACTTTGAAGGTTGTGATACTATTCAAGATTTGCAGCAGAAGAAAGATTGCTTTTTCGATAGTGTCGCACTCGAATTGCAACAGCGACTATTACAGGACACGTTAGAAGGGAAGTTCTCTCAAATTGAAAGTGTGCAAGTATTAGTTACAGTTCAAGCAGATTCCAAAATTGACTTTACTGTTTATAAAGCACCAGATAGCTTAGCTATTCAGATACATGCTATCGACAGTTTATTACAAGAGAAGAAGAAAGATTTTCCTGCTATATATCCCGCAACTAAAAGAGGTATTCCTGTATCTACTCAATTTGTTATTCCTGTGTTATTAAACAAATACTAAGTTGATTTTACTCGATAAGTCAATACGAAATAACTCCCTATACTTATCGGCAGCACAATGTTTAATAACCATATCAGTGTAGCTACTAAAGCTACTACCCATTGGCTAACGTCTAAGGCCGAAAATATAAACATGGCGATACTCCCCTTTACAGCAAATTCAAGAAACTGAAAATTCGGCAAAGATGAAGCCATTAAATAAATAGCAGATACAGCACAGAGCAATTCAAAGTATGGAATATCTACTCCGAATAAGTAGTATAAGATTACGTATTGATGCGTGAATGAGGCATATCGGAGTGAGGCTAAGAACAGGTTCTTGCGGTGTTTAGATTTAGGGATTTCTTTTAACAGGTTGATAATGGTCTGTAGTGAGTACCCTTTGATAGCGAAATTGCGCACCGAGAATAATAAAGTTAGCACAACAGTAATAATACCAAAAGTAATCCACAAATATCGATTGGGAATGATTTCGTGATATTGATTTAAAACTGTTAGCCCAATTAACCCAAATAGGATAGCATAGATTACTTGTACTCCGTTACATACCATATTGAGGAATATGACACGAGGGGCGTCTTTTTTCTCAAAATACAGGGCCTTACCAGCGTATTCACCGATGCCGTTAGGGGTAAAGATCCCCAAAG
This sequence comes from Myroides sp. LoEW2-1, assembly GCF_009767705.1. Taxonomy (NCBI): domain Bacteria; kingdom Pseudomonadati; phylum Bacteroidota; class Flavobacteriia; order Flavobacteriales; family Flavobacteriaceae; genus Myroides; species Myroides sp. LoEW2-1. The sequence goes on from NZ_WSPP01000117.1 coordinate 11,395, forward strand.
TTAAGGCACTTAACACCTGCTTGGTTGCTTGTCCCACGGATACAGGTTTAATAAGAGAAGATAAGCTTTGCCATTTGAGAATTTCTACGAAGCGGTTAGAAAAAGTTAAGAACATCAAGGCGATTAATGCAGGATAATTTTCCTTCTTAGCAATAACCTCGCTTAGTATGTGAAAGTCCAACGTTTCATCATGCGATAGCTGGTTGTAGATATAATAAAAAGCGGCGCTAACAACTAATATTTTAATTAGAAGTACGAGATATTGCTTAGTTTTGTCAGATAGAATCTTCATCAGTGCAAAGTAAGCGATTATTTTAAACAGATGTAGTGCTTTAATAAAATTTTCAGAAAAGAGATTTTAATTATAGAACTCTCTTTTCTTCATTATTTAAACAATTAAACACAAGTATTTTGACTGTAGATAGAATCATTTTAGGAATAGATCCAGGAACTAATGTTATGGGATTTGGAGTGATTAAGGTAGTAAACAAAAAAATGGAATTTATTCAATTGAATGAATTGCTATTGTCGAAATATCCTGATAAATACACTCGATTGAAACTCATCTTTGAGAGAACCATTGAGTTAATAGAGACACATCATCCAGATGAGGTTGCCATTGAGGCTCCCTTTTTAGGTAATAATGCGCAGTCTATGTTGACACTGGGACGTGCTCAGGGTGTAGCTATGGCAGCAGCTTTATCACGCAGTATACCAGTTACTGAGTATGCTCCTAAGAAAATAAAGATGTCTATCACAGGAAGTGGAAATGCAAGTAAAGAACAGGTTGCAAAAATGTTGCAGCAGTTACTGCCAGGGTTGAAAGAACTGCCTAAGAATTTAGATAGTACAGATGGCTTAGCTGCAGCTGTATGTCACTTTTTTAATAGTGGAAGAACCGTGGTAGGAAAAAGCTATAGTGGTTGGGATGCTTTTGTTAAACAGAATCAAGATCGAGTAAAGAAATAATGGCTGGTATCTATATACATATTCCTTTTTGTAAACAGGCTTGTCATTACTGTGACTTTCACTTTTCTACTTCGTTGAAGAAGAAAGTAGATATGTTGGATTGCTTACACAGAGAATTGGTTTTGCGCAAAGGAGAACTTGAAGGTGAATCTATTGAAACTATTTATTTTGGAGGTGGAACTCCAAGTATCCTCACTGTTGATGAAATTGATAAACTTATACAGACCGTATATGAACAGTTCGAAGTTGTCGATACACCAGAAATCACTTTGGAGGCAAATCCAGATGACTTAGATAGTGAAACACTTCACAAGCTTGCGTGCTCAAAAGTCAATCGATTGAGTATCGGTATTCAGTCTTTTGATGATGAAGATCTCAAAATGATGAACAGGGCACATAATTCTACTGAAGCTATAGAATCACTGGCTTTAGCTACTACCTTGTTTGATAATATATCAATAGACCTAATCTATGGTATTCCCAATATGGATAACGAACGCTGGTTAACCAATGTACAGCGTATCTTAGACTTGGGAATTCCACATATTTCGTGCTATGCCTTAACGGTGGAGGAGCGAACTGCACTCAACAAATTAATTAAAAAAGGTGTAATACCAAGTCCTGAAGAAGAAGTAGCTCATCAGCACTTTATGCTTTTGATTGAAATATTAAGAGCTAATGGGTATATCCATTACGAGCTATCTAATTTCGCTAAACCAGGTTATTACTCTAAGAATAATTCGGCTTATTGGCTGGGTAAGAAGTATCTGGGAATAGGCCCTTCTGCCCATAGTTTTGACGGTACTTACAGAAGTTGGAATATAGCAAATAACAGCTTGTATATAAAAGAGATAAATGACGACAAACTTCCTCGAGAAGTAGAAGAACTCAATTTGACAGATCGCTATAACGAGTATATTATGACGGGATTGCGAACGATATGGGGAGTAGATTTGATGCGTGTAAAGAAAGAGTTCGGTCAATCGTATTACGATTATCTAATTAAACTTTCTTCTTCTTTTATAGCAGATGAATTGATGAAGAATGAAAACAATATACTTACGATCACAGATAAGGGAAAATTCTTAAGTGACGGGATTGCATCTGATTTATTTTATTTAGATTTGAAATAAAACAATGGAGGCATTTATAACCTATTGTGATACAGTATATAGAATTGATTTTTCTAAGCCGATTGACATCTCTATTCCACTTGTCAATTCGGAGGCAAATCCTATTGCATGGTATTTAGATAAGCCTGAAATATCGCCTGTAGTCGTGGGAGAATGGGTAGGTAAAGTGAGTGAAGGTCAATCATCGACTAATTTTAATACTATTATTTTTAATCCTCATGGACATGGTACGCATACAGAATGTCTTGGACATATCACTCATGAATTTTACAGTGTAAATGAGAGTTTAAAAGAATATTTCTTCTTAGCACAACTTATTACAGTCTTCCCACAAAAGCAAGAGAATGACGATTATATCATAACCTTAGAACAAGTGATGGAGCTGTGGATACCACAGAGTCAAAAAGCTATTGTAATTCGTACGACTCCCAATGACCTTAGCAAAAGACAGCGAAAGTACTCCTATACTAATCCTCCTTATTTATGTGCGGATGCTGCAACATACTTAAGAGAGCGAGGAGTTGAACATTTGCTTATAGATCTTCCAAGTGTGGATAGGGAGCAAGACGATGGTCGCTTACTCGCTCATAAAGCATTTTGGAATGTAAAGGATACTCACGTACTCAATCAAGATGCGAGGTTAAGTGCTACGATCACAGAGTTGATTTATGTTCCACAAGAAGTAGAAGATGGTTTCTATTTTTTGAATATACAACTTGCTTCTTTTATAAATGACGCCAGTCCAAGTAAACCTGTATTATATAGAATCATATAAATAATGGAATTAGAAGAATTATTTGATTATTGTTCCTCTAAGTCCTATGCAACAAGTGGTTTTCCATTTAACGAAAACTTACTGACCTTTCAAGTAGGTGGAAAAATATTTGCTATGATAGCGGTTCACTTTTGGGAACAAGGTAATAAAAACATTATACTTAAATGCCCTCCAGAATTGGCTTTGGCATTACGAGACGAATATGTGGATATTACACATGGATATACCATGAATAAAAAACACTGGAATACGATATATCTTAGAGGTAGATTTACACTTGAGCAGATCAAAGAATGGGTAGACTTATCTTATGACTTGGTCTATGATTCACTAATAAGTAAAGAGCTTAATAAGATGGATAAATTATCTTTATAACTATGGATATAAATGTTATATACGATTACTGTTTGAATAAGAAAGGGACAGTAGAAGAATTTCCCTTTGATCAGGAAACCTTAACCTTTAAAGTTGGAGGGAAGATCTATTTACTGCTAAACTTGACCAAATGGGAACAAGGAAATCGATTTATCAATCTCAAATGTGATCCAGAGCGTGCCGAAGAACTTCGTGCCGATTACAATGAGATTACACCAGGATATCACATGAGTAAAAAACATTGGAACAGTGTACAGCTTGGAGGAGCAGTGCAATGGAATTTGCTTAAAGAATTAATTGATCATTCTTATGATTTAGTATTTAATAGTCTTAGCAAGAAATTAAAAGATGAAATAGTTCATTTATAATCTATTTTGTCATTTAGTTTAATCAAAATAAGTACAGAAACAATGAAGGTGTTTATAGAAACCGAAAGATTAGTTATACGCCAGTATAAGGAAAGTGATTTAGCTGATTTCATTAGAATGAATCAGGATGAACACGTTATGGAATTTTTCTTAAGGAAAATGACAGTAGAAGAATCCACAGCGGCTTACCATAGAATGCAAGACAAAATTGAAGAACAAGGGTATGCTTTTTTTGCTGTAGAAGAAAAAAGCAGTGGAAGCTTCATTGGGTTTGTTGGTCTATTGGATATTACATTTGATGTAGATTTTGCGCCTGGAGTAGAGATAGGTTGGCGTATGTTACCTGAGTTCTGGGGCAAAGGATATGCAACAGAAGCAGCAAAGGCTTGTTTGAGATTTGCCAAAGAGACATTGGGATTATCTAAAGTTTATTCCTTTACCACAACACAGAATATTCGCTCGTCTAATGTGATGCAAAAGATTGGAATGAGATATGTAAAGAACTTCAATCACCCTTTAGTTCCCGATGATCATCCCTTACTCGTGCATGTGCTGTATGAGATAAATATGTAATAGGTCAGATGAGGATTGTGACAGATTATCCTTTAAATATATCTTATATAACTTCAAAATAAGATACTGGCAACTATATGTTTACTGAAGAAGAAATCTATGGTCCTAATTTAGAGTATAGATTGTTTTAGTTATTGAGGTAGTAGAACAGAGGTTAAATCTACACAAGTATTAACTTAATGGTGTGTAATTTTTAGTAAAATAACCTATTGAAGTTCTACCTAAATGTGCTATGGTTAGCAAAGTTGTAAAGGCTTTCTCAATTCGCTTGTATCTTAGCAAGGAGTTAGCCTGTGGAGCAATGTGACAAAATCTTTCTTTGCTTTGTACATTCTTTTCAATAAGTACAGGTAAACTGTGAACTATGGAAGGTTCGTTGACTGTAACAAGATAGGAACACAGCAAGTAATAGCTTTTCTATTTTTCTTTATTCTTTGTTGTTTTTCTTAGGGTAGATTGTTATTGGTAATGTTATTTGGGAAGTCAGATTCTTTCCTTTGTACTGTGCAGGATTCCACGAGTCAGCAGTAACATCAACTATCATAGTTTTCATTTTATCATCAGTATTATCAGGAAATAAGCTGCGTATTATTTCTGTTGATTCTAAAACTCCTTGTTCTGAAATAGTTAATTCGAATACTATGGTTACTGGTACAGGTAAGCTTTCTTGAGGAAAGTTTTGATAAAATAATTTAGTAAAGTTTACGTCAATTTGATCTTTTGCAATACGCGAATAGGCAGATTTATAACCTTGATGGTTGTTGAAATCCAAAGTATCAGTGTTTGATCGAGCACAGACCATTGCAGTGCTTGGTATATATTCGTCAATAGTTACCTTATTTTGAGAAAAAGCATTGAATACGAATGCAGTGACTAAACAAAAACTTAAATATAAAGGAAGTTTATTTTTCATTTTTTATTTAAAAGTACAAATTATTTGAATACTTGCAATTAATAATTATGGGGTAGTTTGTAACTTTTTCCAATAGAAAGGAATGCAATTGCAGCAAGATAGAGTAAGTTTCGTATTTGAATGTATAAGCTGAGGTTTTCGGGCAGATAATAAAAAGAGAGGAGCCTTTAAAGCTCCTCTCTATATTCTTGTCATTTTAATAGAATACCACAAGTAAGTTTTATTTATGCTTAATCTTCTTGTGGGAAATAGTATTCTCCTGTGTATTCTAAATTAAATTCTTGTGCAGAGTTTGCTGGAGTACTGATTTTCACACTTGCGTTGTAAATATCTTTACGGATCATTTTTCCTATATTTAAGTTATAGTTTAGGTTGCTTGTAATAAAGTCCTTAATGATGATTTGTCCATCACTGTCAATTTCACCAACCATGATTGTAGGAGATTCAATGTTTTCTGTATTTGGAAGTACATATTTGTATGTCTCATCTTCTTGTAAAATGGCTGGAGCAAAGAACATGAAGTAAATAATGTAATTTGTTTTTAAGTCTGTATGTCTAACAGTCCAAGAGGATACTTTTGCACTATTTTCATCTTCTTCGTCTAAATCAAAGAATCCATCAAAGAATATTTCACCAACGTCAATGTTGTAAGTAGTTCCTTTGTGCTTAAAATAACCTTGTCCATTTGGCTTAGAATCTACATCTACTTTTATGGTGATAGGATCGCTGTCAACATAACCTTTTTTGGTTGCTATAAAGGTAAATTCACCTGCCTCTGTTGCTATCCACTTATTATCTGTAATAGTAGTTCCGTTTGATTGTTTGATGGTTACCTCTGTAATTTCTTTTTCTCCTACTTTGGCTGTGAAAGTAATTTCATCACCGATGTAGATTGTGTTTTCATTAGCTTCTAAGGTAAGCTTTTCCTCTTCAGGTGTCACTACTGGAGGTGGTTCAGGTGGATTGACTACTGGTGTTGTGCTATCGTCACTGCTACAAGAAAAAAAGCCCATTGCTGCTCCAAAAACGGCAATGTAAGTAATAAATTTTTTCATACGTTCTAATGTTTTATAGTTAATTAATTACTAATATATGTAATAATATTTTATAATAATTTATTATTTTCAATAAATTATTCAATAATTATACTTATAAAATAATTATAATTCAATAATGTATTTTTTCAAACATTCTCTGTTATTGAATCACTTTTTTTTCTGTATTTCTGTGATAAATAGTTATTAGGCTTATGTATCATTTGAATGTTTAAGGTTTTTGGCTAATATTTCCCACTTTTTGCATTAGGCAGAGTATTTTTTTATTCAAAATACTGTTTAACAATAGTTTGTGTTTTAGTATTATACTTATCGCTAAAAATTGGCTATTTTTGATTTCTTTTGAATTAAACTTTACTTTAATGGTTCGGTTAAAACGCTTTATGTTATTTCAAGTACAGTGCTATATATGGGCGCTACTTGTTGCGTTTGCTACTATTGGATGTTCAGCGAAGCAAAACTTATTTGCCGCATTTGACATCAGTTTAGAGAAACCTTTAACAGGAAGTAAAGCTTTAGCTAATGGGATTAGCATTGTTTGTGACAGTGAGATAAGCAATAAAGTTAACGAGCAATCTGCACAGCAGTTTTATCACAAAGTTGTTCCTTTGTCAGATAAGGACTATGTAGTGAAGGATTTGTCTTTTATAACCACTACATCTACTGTATGGGAAAGTTACATTCTACAATTAGCTGGTACTTCACCACCTTTATATCTCATGTTTAAAAAATTTAAGATTGCTTTGATTGGATAGTTATTTCGAAGAATAAAAATTTAAAATAAACTATTACAATATCTTAGAATTTAATAACATGCAAACTTTTAATAAACAGTCGTTTACTACGGCTGGCTTTTTTACGCTCGCTATTCGCTTAGTAGTTGGGTGGACTTATTTCTCTGCTTTTTGGAGACGTTTAATACTTGAAAATAAACTAATCGAAACCGAAGCAGGTTATATCGGTGTTAAGTTTAATCACTTCTTACCCAATGCAATTGGGATCAAGCCTATTATAGAGTACTTAGTTACTCATCCCGATCTACTTTGGTGGGCAATGGTTATTTTTACGATAGTTGAAGCTATTGTGGGGTTATTTATCATGTTGGGATTATTTACGCGATTGATGTCAATTGGAGTTGTTTCTTTAGCAATGGGGATACTATTGGGATCTGGTTGGATTGGTACAACTTGTTTAGATGAATGGCAGATTGGTGTTTTAGGAGTAGCTACAGGCTTTATTTTATTTTTGACAGGTGGTGGATATGGCTCTTTAGATTACTATTTTGAGAAGAAAGGACTTTCTTTTACCAATAAGAAGTGGTTTGGTTTCTTGGGTTCAGGTGTTTTGCCGATTAAGAATTTGAAACCGATTGTATTTGTAGGGTCTTTTGCTATTCTTCTTTTGACACTTTACACGAATCAAGTTTTTCACGGAGGAGTATTTGGTACATTGCACAATAAGTCAGTTAAGCCAAAAATTGAATTGAATCAAGTAAATTGGGTAGATAATTCATTGAAATTTGAGGTTTATCGCGTAGAAGGAGCAGATGTATACGGTTCATTTTTGATTGGTGTTCAATTGGAAACTAAATCAGGAAGGGTGATCCAACACTGGGATGGAAAAGCACTTTCTCAAGTAAGTGAGGATTCAATTGACAATGCTTACGTTGCTCAAGTGAAGGCTGGTAAACACAGTATGGTTATTCCCTTAGGAGCTAAGGCAATCTTGAATTTTCAAACAGAAAATAGTAGACCTTCAGAGGACGTTGTATTGCGATTGATTGATATCAGTGGAATAGAATGGACTGCTGAGGTAAAATAGAATAAAAGTATTTTGACTTTGCCAAAGAGATACTGCTTTTGAGCAGTATCTCTTTTTTGTTTTAATCGTAACATGATTGGTGATTTGTATCAACAGAGTAATCCTTCTAAGATCCTTTCTTTCCTTTTTTGTGTTAGACCTTACAATTGCTTTACAAATTGAATATGAATGGCATTTGCCTTAGTCTGTTTTTGCATTGACTGACAGTAGTAGCATCTACCTTTGAGCTAATGTCACAGGGTAAGGTACTATTATTATCATCTTCCTTTTTACTATTCAGCAGAGTAGCGATAGTTTATTAGTATAATGCAAGCTTGATATAAGAAAAGGAATAGTACCGTAATCTTTCAGATATTAACTCAATGATATTTTCCCACGCAAAAGGATTAGCCTTTCCTCATATCGTAACGAAATTACCGAGAATGATGATGAAGCTGATGAATTTTTTAAAGCAGATTTACCTGTTCTACGATAGGGACTTTCTTGCACTTCCTTGGGCTTTTCTTGCACTTTTCTTGGGGTTTTCTAGCCCAGAGAGGGGTTTTCTCGAAGAAAGGTGCAAGAAACCCGCAAGCAATGCCTAACCATCTCAGTACAAAACTATAGGTAGATTGTCATTCGGTAAGGGGAAATCATAAACTGTTTTTTTTAAAAGAGATTTTGTGTTAGTATAATTGTGTTTACGATCTTGGAACATTTCGTAGTGAAAAAATTATTTAGCGAAGATTTACATACCGACATAGTGGATACTTATAGACCGTGAGTCGTATAATGAGGTAATTATAGGGTAGTAGACTTGATTTGTAGGGTGTATTGTATAAAAAAGGCCTTAGTCTAAACTAAGGCCATTTGATATTTATTTATGCAGGAAATTACCCGTGTATGTGTTCTTTGTTACCATAAGATTGGATCAGTTGTCCTTCGAAATCTAACCATTCTTTCCAACGTTTATCAACATCTACTTTTTCTGTATATTTTCGTGCAAACTTTAAGAAGGTTGTATAGTGGTTAGCTTCAGAAACCATTAGATCATAGTAGAATTTTGCTAATTCTTCATCTTTGATATTTTGTGAAAGCACACGGAATCGCTCACAACTTCTTGCTTCAATCATTGCTGCAAATAATAATCTGTCAATAAAAGCATCATTGCGACTTCCGTCTTTGCGACAAAACTTATAGAGTTGATTAACATAGTCATCTTTGCGTTCACGTCCTAATGTATATCCGCGTTCTTTGATGATGTCATGTACCATTTTGAAGTGTTCCATTTCTTCAATTGCAATATCCGTTAATTCTGTTACTAGATCTTCGTGTTCTGAGTTATAAGTAATTAAAGTAATAGCATTAGTAGCTGCTTTTTGCTCACACCAGCAATGATCCGTTAATATCTCTTCTAAGTTAGACTCAGCGATATTTGCCCAACGAGGGTCTGTCAATAGTTTTAATCCAAGCATAATTCCTTTTCGTTTTATGCAAAAATAGCAAATATTAGATAGTAACATACTGTATTATTGGATTATCCTATCGTTATAACGGAGTTGCTTTTGTTTGTATTATATGTTATTGCATATAAAATGATGTTTTAAGGGTAGATTATATGTTATTGCATATAGTTTTGTGTCGTATTGATTTAAGAACAAGTATTTTTGTAGAATGAAACACAATTTATCAGGAAAGAAAGTATTAGTCATAGGACCTGTATGGCCAGAGTCCAAATCATCTGCAGCGGGGAAGCGTATGCTACAACTTCTGCAATGTTTTAAAGATTGGGGAATGCAGATTTACTTCGGAAGTACAGCTAAGAAGTCTGAGGTGAGTGATGATTTGTCTTGTTACGGAGTGACTGAGGTAGAGTTATGGCTTAACGATGCCCGTACAGATGAAGTATTAGCTGATCTGATGCCTGATGTAGTGATGTATGACCGCTTTATGATAGAGGAGCAGTTTGGATGGCGTGTGACAGAACAATGTCCTGATGCGATGACAATATTGGATACAGAAGACTTACACTTCCTACGATTTGCTCGTCAAGAGATGCAAAAGAAAGGAGGAGAAGATATAGAGGACTATCTATATTGTGAACGTGCTAAACGCGAATTGGCAAGTATACTGAGATGTGATTTGACTTTGATTATTTCAGCGTATGAGTATAAGTTATTAGTAGAGAAGTTCCATATCTTACCGAATGCGCTTTTGTTTATTCCCTTTATGGAAAAAGAGATCACATCTGAGGATATCAGTAATTGGAAAGGCTATGAGGAGAGAGAGGACTTTGTGTTTATAGGAAACTTTATTCACGAGCCGAATTGGCAGACTGTGCTTAAGCTAAAGACGGTAATATGGCCGCTGTTGCGCAAGAAGTTGCCACAGACAAGAATGCATATTTATGGAGCTTATCCCTCAGCTAAAGTGATGCAATTACACAACGAGAGTGAGCGTTTTATGGTTCACGGTAGAGCAGATGATGCATTAGAAGTGATTAGTGCCGCTAAAGTGATGTTAGCTCCTATACCCTTTGGAGCTGGGATTAAAGGGAAGTTTGTTGATGCGATGCGCGTGGGTACACCTTCAGTGTCGTCGTCAGTAGGAGTAGAGTCAATGAAAGGTGAATCAGAGTGGTGTGGCTATGTGGGAGATGAGGTAGAGGATTTTGTTGATAAAGCAGTTGATTTGTATTTGAATGAATCTATCTGGAGGGAAAAACAATTGTTAGGAATTGAAATATTGAAACGCAATTATGACGCTGAGTTTTATTCAGAAGCCTTTTTGCTGGCGATATTGCGCTTATCTAAAGATTTGGTCGCGACACGTCGAGCGAATTTCTTAGGAGAAGTATTTAAGCATCATACTGCCCAAAGTAGTAAGTACTTTGGTATGTGGATAGAGGAAAAGAATAAAAAAAGCGAGTAAATTTTTACTCGCTTTTTTGTATTTATAGAGATGATTATTTCATCATTTCAGTATAATATTTGTAGAACAATGGAATAGTCTCAATACCTTTTAGGTAGTTGAATACTCCGAAGTGTTCGTTAGGAGAGTGGATTGCATCAGTGTCTAATCCGAATCCCATCATTACTGATTTAGAGCCTAATTCTTCTTCGAATAATGCTACGATAGGAATACTTCCTCCTGAACGTACAGGAATAGGTGCTACTCCGAATGTATCTGTATATGCCTTAGCAGCAGCTTGGTATCCGATAGAGTCGATAGGAGTCACATATCCTTGTCCTCCGTGATGAGGTTTTACTTCTACACGTACTCCTGCAGGAGCGATGCTTTCGAAGTGTTTTTTGAATAGTTCAGTGATTTCTTCCCAGTCTTGGTTTGGTACAAGACGCATAGAGATTTTAGCAAAAGCTTTGCTGGCGATAACTGTTTTAGCACCTTCACCAGTATAACCTCCCCAGATACCATTCACGTCTAATGTAGGGCGGATAGAGTTACGCTCATTCGTCGTATAACCTGCTTCTCCGTATACATCATCAATATCAAGTTTTTGTTTGTAGTCTTCTAAAGAGAATGGACGTTTAGCCATTTCGTCTCTTTCTTCACGAGATAATTCTTCTACTTTATCATAGAATCCTGGTACTGTGATATGGTTGTTCTCATCGTGTAGAGAAGCAATCATCTTCGTCAATACATTGATAGGGTTCGCTACAGCTCCTCCGTATAGTCCTGAGTGTAAGTCTCTGTTAGGACCAGTTACCTCTACTTCTACATAGCTCAGTCCTCTTAATCCTGTCGTGATAGAAGGCTGCTCGTTAGAGATCATTCCTGTATCAGAGATTAAGATTACGTCATTCTTAAGTTTCTCTTGGTTTCTTTTTACGAACCATCCTAAACTTACAGAACCTACTTCTTCTTCCCCTTCGATCATGAACTTCACGTTACATGGCAAAGCATCGTTAGCAATCATGTATTCGAACGCTTTTACGTGCATATACATTTGCCCTTTATCGTCACAAGCTCCACGAGCGAAGATTGCTCCGTCAGGGTGTAGATCTGTTGTTTTGATTACAGGTTCGAATGGAGGAGAAGTCCATAACTCTATAGGATCAGCAGGTTGCACATCGTAGTGGCCATAAACTAATACTGTAGGAAGAGCCGGATCGATGATTTTCTCACCATAAACGATAGGATAACCAGGTGTTTCGCATAATTCTACTATATCACATCCTGCTTTTTCTAAACTTTCTTTTACTGCTTCAGCAGTGTTTATTACGTCTTGAGAATATGCACTATCAGCACTGATAGATGGCTTTTTTAATAGTTCAATTAACTCATCTAAAAGACGTTGTTTGTTTTCTTGAACAAATTGTTTTGAATCTTTCATAATATAAAAGGATACATTGATTTTGTTACTCACAAAGCTATGAATAAAAAAATACAATTTTTTTCTTGCAGATAAAAAAACCTGTTGTATATTTGCAACGTCTTAAAGGAACAGGATGTTCCACTGATTACGCGGGTATGGTGAAATTGGTAGACACGCCAGACTTAGGATCTGGTGCCGCAAGGTGTGAAGGTTCGAGTCCTTTTACCCGCACAAGAAAGCCTCTTCATTTGAAGGGGCTTTTTTTATGGAATTATTTTAACAATCATTTATTTTTAAAGCTCTTATACATAGGCTTTTAAGAATTAATGACTTTTTTTATTATTTAAGATTTGTTTTTAAGCAGAAAAATCTATTATATTTGCCACGTCTAAAAAGGAACAGGATGTTCCACAAGATTTCGCGGGTATGGTGAAATTGGTAGACACGCCAGACTTAGGATCTGGTGCCGCAAGGTGTGAAGGTTCGAGTCCTTTTACCCGCACAAAAAAGCCTCTTCAACTGAAGGGGCTTTTTTTATTTACTTCTGAGGAGCTATTCTTTTAGGACCAGTACTGGTTTTGAATTTGTTGTAGTTGAGTCTTGTGAAGTTTTAATTATTACAGAATAGGAGAGTTAGATTAAGCTCTTTTTTTGTAAATTTCATTTTTAAACTATGACCATTTAGTGATAGGTGTGACTTTTGGTTATCTGTTTGTCTTATATTCAGTAAAACTCACCGTTTATACAATTATGTTTGATTTAAAAACTTTTCTTTCATCACTTTTAGAGTACGAATTATACGCGAGTAAGTCTATAACGATTACGATAGGGACTATACTTTTCATTGCTTTTACTTTAACTATTACAAAGTATGGGTTGCGCGTATTGAAGAAAACTTTTATGAAGATGGCTACGCCAGATGTTGCTGCAAGATTGGGTAGTGTATTTAATTTTGTCAATTACTTTATATACCTGATTATCTTTTTATTCTTATTAAATGTGATAGGGATTAATATAAGTATGTTTTTGACTACGTCAGCAGCATTGTTTGTTGGGCTTGGGTTTGCATTACAAGATATTTTTAGAGATTTAATTGCGGGAATTTATATTTTGATAGATAAGACGCTTAATGTGGGAGATGTTATTGAAGCTCATGGACAAGTAGCAAGGGTTAAGACAATTAACCTTCGTTGTACCATTGTTGAAACACGTAATCGAAAGGATATCGTGATACCTAATCGCAAGTTAATTGACGATATAGTTTACAATTGGACGCACGAGGACCCAATTATTCGTGCCCGTATTGACGTGGGGTCGTATATTGGTACAGATTCTGAATTGGTCAAAGCGGTATTGCTTTCAGCAGTTGAAGATAATAAAGATGTTCTGAAGCATCCTAAGCCGATTGTGTTTATCGATCAATTTGGAGATTCTTCTATCCGCTTTATTTTGTATTATTTTATAGATAATGCTTTTGATAATGATCGAATCGCTAGTGACATACGTTTCGAGATAGATCGGAAGTTTAAATTGAATAATATTCATTTACCTGTTCCTGTTCTAAAGTTAGATAAGTAATTTTATATCTATTTTTATAATTACTTTTACGCCGTTTTTATGTCTATGCCATGAATAGTTCAAAAGGAAGTAACAATAAGGTCAAAGGGGAAGATGTCTTAAGGAAGTTACCTCGTCAGACTCGCAAAAGGAGTACACGCAAACCTAAACCAAAAGTAAAAAAGGGCAATTCTACTTTTAATCAAATAAAGTGGGTTTTGATTATTTTGACCTTTGTCGGTGTAGGAGTATGGTTTGGACTTACGTTTAGTGAGGGAATTAATTATTTTTTTAGTAGAGATAGAAAGGAAGCGGAAAGCAAGTCATTATTTGATTTTAGAACTGCAGAGGTGTTAAGTCGCCATGAGGGAAAAATGATTGGACTTGATGTTTCTCATTATCAAGGTGATATAGTTTGGGCTGATGTCGATTCAGTAATTGGACGAGCTCCAATAGAATTTGCGATTATTCGATCTACGATGGGAGTTGATGGTAAGGATAAAAAGTTTAAAAAGAACTGGAAAGGAGCAGGTGCCAATCATTTTATAAGAGGAGCTTATCACTATTATCGACCAGATGAGAATTCATTAGAACAGGCAAAAAACTTTATCAATACAGTCACATTAGTAGAGGGAGATTTACCTCCTATTCTGGATATTGAAGATTTTCCGAAGGAACAGCCAATGGATAGTCTTATAAAGGGGGTGAAAAAATGGTTAGTCACAGTCGAAAAACACTATAAAGTAAAACCAATCTTGTATTCAGGTGAATATTATTATAATACTCATCTCAGTAAGGCATTCCCTGAATATACTGTTTGGATAGCTAACTACAATTTCTTTGTAGAAGAAATTAAAGATCATTGGCAATTCTGGCAATTCACTGAGAATGGCACTGTAAAGGGGATTAAAGGTAAAGTTGACTTGAATGTATATAATGGTACTAAAGCAGATATCAGAAAATTATTGATTAAGTAAGTAGGATTTACTTTATTGTTTAACATCCAAGGCATCTCGCAATGCGTTTCCAATCAACATAAAACTAATGACTAATAGGAACATCGCCAATCCAGGTAAAAGTGCTAAATAGGGCTTGCCGAGTAAAATGTAATTGTAGTTTTCTTTTATCATAGCACCCCAACTCGGTGTTGGTACTTGTGTTCCTAAACCTAAGAAACTCAGTCCACTTTCCATTAAAATAGCTGAAGCAAAATTGGCAGCTGAAATCACGATAACAGGAGCCATACAATTTGGTAAAATATGTTTGCTTATGATTCTGTAATCATTGTACCCTAATGCTCTTGCAGCCGTAATATATTGTTGCTCTTTGATGCTAATTACTTGACCTCGTACAACACGTGCAACTTCTACCCACATCGTCATACCAACTGCTATAAATACTTGCCAGAATCCTTTACCTAAAGCTAATGTAATAGCAATAACAAGAAGTAATGTAGGAATTGACCAGAATACATTGATTAGCCATAAGATAAGGGCATCTACTTTTCCTCCATAATATCCCGCAATTGATCCTAAGGAGATACCAATTACAAGAGAAATCAGTACAGCGACAAAGCCAATAGATAATGACACTCTCGATCCAATGAGTAATCGACTTAAATAGTCCCTTCCTTGATTATCAGTCCCTAACCAATATGTTTTACTCTTTATGATTTCCGATAAGGTAGGATTTGAAAAATGGTTTAGGGGAATTGATTTGAAATCTTCTAATTCGGGTTGTGCACTATACGGTTTGTAGTAAAGTGTGTCACTGTCAACTTTGTATTCTCCTATTGGAATATGTTTTAATGGTTCTTTGCGACCTGTCCAATATTCTTGAAAAGATCTCTTATAATTATCTTGTAGTTGAATATAGTCAACAGTAAAGCCAGGAGATTTAGAATGCAGTGCTAAATCACCTGAATTTGCATTAGCTGAGTAATCGGGAATATAAAAATATACCGTCAGAGAGATAACGCTTACAAGAATGATAAACCAAAAAGACAAAACGCCCCAAAAGTTCGTTTTGAATTTTTGGAGCGCTAATCTTGTATAAGAATTGTTATTGTGAGACATTGTCTTTATAACTACAAATTATTATCTAAACCTTATTTAACAGGGTGAGCTTTAAAGCTTTCTAAGTCTTTTAAAATATTAATACCTTCTTCTACATATATATCACCTTGTAATCTTTCATGCCATCTATCTCTCTTGTCTTTTAAGATAGTGTCATTCGAGATACGTTTAATTTCACTTGGTAAAGAAGAAAATTTCAAAGTGTTTTTATATTTAGAAATAGCTTTAAACTTCTTCGCTTTTTCTTCAATTTCTTTTTGTCTTTCTTGGTATTTATCAATTTGTAAAGCAAAAGTTTTTTCGTCTTTACGCTGATTAATCCATTGTGCATTTTCATCGATTAAAGCAAACTGTTCGTTTGTTTTGATACGCTTGTAACTTTTCTCAATGATAGGAGTGAAGTCGTTTTTGTATGCAGTGTAATCTGCTCTTTCGATTTTGTCCCATGGCATAGCGTTATCCATATCTCTTTCTCCCATATCGATATAAGAGTATCTATCTGGTAAAATGATATCACTTAAAACACCTTCTCTTTGGGTAGAACCTCCGTTAATTCTATAGAATTTTTGAAGTGTGATTTTTAAAGCACCTAAATCGCCATAAGGTTGTTTCTTCAATAGTTCATTTAAGTCAACAAGATTTTGAACAGTTCCTTTTCCATAAGTATGCTTACTACCAATGATAATTCCTCTTTTGTAATCTTGGATTGCAGCGGCAAAGATTTCAGAGGCAGAAGCAGAGAAGTTGTTCACTAAAACAACAAGCGGTCCTTCCCAAACGATTTGTGTTCCTTTGTCATCTAATACTTGTTGTTTCCCTTTTGAAGATTTTACTTGAACTACAGGGCCTTCTTTTGCAAACAAGCCCATCATATCCACAACAGTAGAAAGTGAACCCCCTCCATTGTTTCTAAGATCCATCACAATACCTTCAATCCCTTGAGATTTTAGTTCTTTTATCTCTTTTTGTACATCTGTAAATGCATTTCTATTGTCTTTGTTTTCAAAATCGATATAGAATTTAGGAAGGTGAATTAAACCATATTTTTTTCCATCGAGTTCGATTATAGAAGACTTAGCATAAGTTTCTTCAATCTCAATCTTTTCGCGCATTAATGAAATAATGCTAATTGTTCCATCAATTTTTTTGATTGTCAAGAAGACCTTAGTTCCTTTTTTACCTTTAATTAATTTTACAACGTTATCCAATCTCATTCCAACGATATCAATAGGTTCTTCGTCTTCCGTTTGAGCAACTTTTAGGATAATGTCTCCAACTTCTATTTTTTTACTTTTTTCAGCAGGACCACCTGGTACAAGTTCATTAATCTCAACACCTTCAGGTTTCTTTCTAAGTACAGCTCCGATTCCTTCAAAACTTCCACTCATACTTGCATCAAATTTCTCTTTGTCTTCAGGAGCAAAGTAGAAGGTATGTGGATCGTAGCGCTCAACAATTGAGTTAAGGTAAATTGAAAGCCAATCTTTTCGCTCTAAATCATTAATTACATCAAAGAATTCATTGAGAGATTTTAGCGTGCTTTCTCTAGCTTCTTCTTCAAGTTGTTCGAAAGTTTTCTTTTCAACTGGTTTATCCTCTTTCTTCTTGTCTTTCTTTTGAGTTGTAGTTATTTCCTCATCTGTTAAGTCACCATCTTCTTCTATGACATCTTTTCCTTCTTGAATTTTAAGGTTATCAGTTAAAGTAGATAGTACAGTAAGTTTTAGCTGTTTTTCCCAACGCGATTTAAGTTCTTCTCTGTCTTTTGCATAAGCAAGCTTATCGTAATCTGCATCAAAAGTTTCATCAATATCAAAGTCAAATGGAGTAGCTAATATTTCAGTATAAATATCTTTAGCTTCTAACATTCTTTTGTTAATACGATCATAGGTTAAATCAAAAAAGGAAAGATCTTTTAGTTGAATCATGTCATCTAAAAGTATTTCATATTCAGAAAACTCTTTAATATCCGCTTGAGTAAAATAACGTTTCATAGGGTCTAATGCCTTTAAGTATTCGGTATAGACCTTTTGAGAAAATTTATCGTCAATTTTTGGTGGATCATAGTGAGTTCGATCCAATAAATACGTAACCAACTCTAATAGAAGTTGATCTTTTTCAGGGTTTTCTTTAGGCTCTTTTGGCATGAAACTCCAAAGTAGAGCTGAGACACCTAGTAAGATTAAAATAACCTTATAATTTTTTTTCATAAATAACTTAATAGTATTCATTAATAAGTTTTCAACTAAAGTAGTTAAAAAAGTAAAGATACGGACTTGTCTCCCGATAATAATTTGTTAAAATGGAAAATTAGTACTGATAATTCACTTTTTTTAATGGTTTGACAGAATATGAAACGCCTGTAATTTGGCTAATATTTACTACATTAGCGAATGTAAATAAAAAAATGAAATGATGCAAAAACCCTTGATTTTAGTAACAAATGATGATGGAATTACTGCTCCTGGAATAAGAGCGTTAATTTCTGTAATGAAAGAGATTGGGGATGTGGTAGTTGTGGCTCCCGATAGTGCGCAATCTGGTATGGGACATGCCGTTACAATAAATAATACTCTGACTTTAGAAAAAGTAAATATTGATAGTGATATTGAAAAAGAATATGCTTGCTCAGGGACTCCTGTAGATTGTGTAAAGATAGCCTTAGGTCAAATATTAAATCGAAAACCAGACCTATGTGTTTCTGGAATTAATCACGGTTCAAATTCGTCAATAAATGTTATCTACTCTGGTACGATGAGTGCAGCACTTGAAGCGGGGATGAGTGGTATACCGGCTATAGGATTTTCACTATTGGATTTTAGTTGGAATGCTGATTTTGAACAAATAAAACCATTTATCAAGAAGATCACTTTGGAGGCACTAAAGAAAGGAGTTCCAACAGATGTGGTGTTCAATGTGAATTTTCCAAAGTTGAAGTTTGATGAGATAAAAGGAATTAAAGTATGTCGTCAAGCAAAAGCTACTTGGGTTGAGAATTTTGATAAGCGTATTAGCCCTCATGGGAAAGAATACTATTGGTTAAAAGGGGAGTTCGTTAATCAAGACAAAGGCGAGGATACTGATGAATGGGCTTTAGAGCATGGCTATGTTTCTTTGGTTCCTGTACATTTTGATATGACTGCGCATCATACAATAAATCGAATTAATACTTGGGATTTGTAATGGATTATAGGCTAAAAGGAATATTAATTGGTTTTGTAGCAGGATTAATTGTAACTGTAATTGGTTCAGAAGTATACCTAAGACTGTTTACCCATTTTGACTTGGTGAATGATTTTAGTTTTATTTATAGAACAAAGTTACTTGGTCGTATTACTGCTATAGGAAGTCTATTCAATTTGGCTTTATTTACTTTTTTTATTACCAAGCGTCGCGATTTTTACGCAAGAGGGTGTATTTTAGCAGTCTTTTTTATAACCTTGATTACATTTTTTATATAGATGAAATATTATATTATAGCAGGAGAAGCATCAGGTGATCTACATGGTTCCAACTTGATGAAATCTATTTACAAGAAAGATCCGCAAGCTGAAATTCGCTTTTGGGGTGGAGACTTAATGGAGAGTGTAGGAGGAAAACTTGTAAAGCATTATAAGGATTTGGCTTTTATGGGGTTCATCGAAGTGGTTCAAAATCTGCGTACAATATTGAATAATATTTCTTTTTGTAAGAAGGACATTCAAAGTTTTAAACCAGATGTGTTGATTTTTATTGATTATCCGGGTTTTAATATGCGTATAGCTAAATGGGCTAAGGAAATTAAGATTCCAACTCATTATTATATTTCACCTCAAATCTGGGCATGGAAAGAGAGTCGTATTAAGGTAATCAAAAGAGATGTTGATTTTATGTATGTAATCCTTCCATTTGAGAAAGATTTCTATGAAAAGAAACATCAGTTTCCAGTTACTTTTGTGGGACATCCATTGATTGATGCTATTGGTCAGTATAGAGAGAAAGAGCATGAAGACTTTAGAGCAAAACACAAGTTGGATGATAGGCCGATTATTGCACTTTTGCCAGGTAGTAGAAAACAAGAGATTAGTAGGTTACTGGGTGAGATGCTTTCTGTGATTCACAAGTATCCGGAATATCAATTTGTAATAGCAGGTGCTCCTGGACAAGAGCCCACTTTTTATGAACGATTTATACAAGATAAGAATATTTCTTTTATCTTTAATGAAACGTATGCGCTGCTTAATGTTGCACATGCTGCTTTGGTAACTTCAGGAACTGCTACTTTAGAAACTGCTTTGTTCCGTGTTCCACAAGTTGTTTTGTATAAAGGAAACCAGATTTCATATGAAATTGCAAAAAGAATAATAACTTTACGTTATATCTCTCTTGTGAATCTCATTATGGATGATGATGTGGTTGTGGAATTAATTCAGAGTGATTGTAATTCTAACCGAATAGAAGAGGAGTTTAAGAAAATTGTAGGAGGAGAGTATAGAACACAATTATTGCACAAGTACGATCAATTGATTGATAAATTAGGTGGAACTGGTGCAAGTGATCATGTAGCAGAGGAAATTATTAGAAATAGTAAACACAAGATGAATTAGTCGATATATTCTATAAATTATGATGGGCATTAAGATTTTATCTACTGTATGTATATTTACCTTTTCACTGCAATCTTTTGCTGTTGAAAGTATGCGAATTTCGTCTGATCTAAATGACTTAGATCCTCAAGATAGAAAGACAATAGTCTTAGAGGAGAGTAAGAAGATAGATGAGGATATACAATCTCAGTTGGATGAATTATTAAATGACTTTATAGAAGAAATGAATAATTCGTCTGTCTATGCAGGTACAGATGCTATATTAAATACTGCTTTTAATTATGAAGGAGTAAGATATCGATTTGGTGGTACTACATATTCTGGCATTGATTGTTCGGGATTAGTGATGAATGCATTTGCCAATACAGATTTGAATCTTCCTCGCACTTCAAGTGAATTGGCGCAAGTGGGAGAAAAAATTAAAAAGAATAAGGCTCAAAAAGGAGACTTGATCTTTTTCAAAACACGTGGAAATAGAATTAGTCATGTTGGTATTATCACTGAGGTAACGCCAAATGACATCAAGTTTATTCATTCCTCAACCAGTAGAGGGGTTATTGTTTCATCGATTAATGAAACGTATTATAAGAATAGATTTGTACAGATAAATCGCGTGTTATCAGATAATTAAATTTTCTATCTTTATTATAATTTGGAGAGAATTTTGATACTACATTCATTATGAAGGTATTGAAATTCTCTTTTTTGTTTTACAGTATATTTCTTTGTCTGGGGATTTTATTTGCAGAGAGTACAGGCCTCCTTTTTGGGGGAGGAATGTTGTTTGCCTCTTTGCTTTATATAAGCTTGACAAGTTTGAGTTCTTGTAAGATTCGCAGTTCCTCTCTTGTTACTTTTGTACATGGTTTCCTTATCAGTTGTCTGTTTTTTAGTTTAGGTGTTTGTTGCGTACATTTAAGGTCATATGTTTCCCAAGAGAAGGAATTTTCTGTTTCCAGTTTTGATGATAGGTATGTTGCTATAACTTTTGTAGTTGAACAGCGTTTGCCTTCCTCTAATTCAAACTATACAAGGTATATTACTTCTGTCGTTAAGCAGGATAGCGTTGAGTTACAAAAGAAGGTCTTGCTCTATTTTCAAAGCGAAAGCAACTATCTTCAAGTGGGACAGGTCTATTACACTAAGGCGAAGTTTCAAGCGATTTCGCCACCTAAGAATAAGAATGGTTTTGACTTTAAACGTTATATGTTTGTCACTCATCAGATTGAGGCGCAGTTATATGTTAGTGATGTGGTGTATCTTGGGAAATCCCTGCATTGGCGTGATAAGATAAGGAGTATTAGAGATAGAGCTATTGGTCTTGTTGTTCAAAATCAGTCGTTAAGTATAGATTCTAAATCATTTGTTTTAGCACTTGTGTTTGGGGATAGGAGCCTAATTGAGTCAGATATAAAAGAGCAGTTTAAGACTTTGGGTATTATGCATATTCTCGCTATTTCAGGATTGCACATTGGCATAATCTATTTCCTTTTAGCAGCTATATTTTCCTTTTTATCCAAGAAATGGCGTTTTATTCTCATTACTTTAACGTGAGTTCTATCTTAGCCCCTAAATAAGCTGGAGTGAAACTAGTAAATTAATTACATAACTTTGGACTTATGAAATACAAGAAATGGAGCTTATCTGAGAAGCTATCAAT
>NZ_WSPP01000118.1:0-355 GCF_009767705.1 Myroides sp. LoEW2-1
TTTTTGTGCAATAGTATAATGTGTAATAAATTGATTTTCAGTACTTATTTGAGTATTGTAGGCAGGTTTAAGTTGCCCGTTTTTCATGTGATCTTCTTTCATTCGCATAAAAGTAGCATCTGGATCTGTTTTACTATAACTATTTCGAGTACCTAAAGTTTCTAGTTGTTGTTCGTATTTTTGCAAGCGAGGTAAATGCTCGTCTTCTAACTGTTTGAGCTGTTTAGCTGTAGGTTTGGGTAGGTCTGCCCTATGTTTATTTAACTGAGTCACTTTTTCTTTAAGCTCTAAACTATCAATATTTTTGGAACAGTGTTCTTTTGCGAGTTCACTTTGATCCTGTTTGATTTGACCC
>NZ_WSPP01000119.1:0-32079 GCF_009767705.1 Myroides sp. LoEW2-1
GTTCATAGTTGTTTTATTAGTGTATTTGTTAGTTGATAATATTCCAAATATAATAAATTAAAATGCGAATAGTTTATAAAATTAATATAAAGTTATTGAAATATTAGTAGTTAACTTAACCATGCTTTAAGCTCGTGAATCTGTGATTTACTCACGAGTATAGGACTTTCCTCTTCGGGATTTGGCTGTAGTTTTATCTCAATTTTTTGGCTATTGTGTTTAATTATTTCGCTTACTGAATTTATATTAACAATGTATTTTCTATTGATTTTAAAGAAGTAATCTGTGTCTAACTTTTTAATTACGTCTTTTAAAGTGTCATCGTATATATAACTATTGTTGTCAAAAGTATGTAAGAATAAATGCTTTCCTTCCGCAACAAAATAGGCAATGTGGTTTGATTCAATAGATTTTAATTTATGACCATTGTGTACTAAGAAGCGCTTTCTAATTTCAGAACTATTTTCTTCATCCAATAAAACTAGACTTTTAAGCGTATTATCAACTTCAAATTGCTTTACAATATTGTGAAACTTCTGCAATGCTTCCTCTAATTCTTCCATTGTGAAAGGCTTGAGTATATAGTCTATTGTAAACTGTTTAAATACTTGTATAGCATATGAATCATAGGCTGTTACAAAGATTATTGGGCTCTTTACTTCTACGTTTTCGAAGATTTCAAGACTTTTGCCATCGCCTAAGTGAATGTCCATGAAGATTAAGTCGACCTTGTTCACTAAGAAAAAGCGAGTAGCTTCCTGAACTGAAGACAGTAAAGTAATATCTGTGATATGGATAATATCTTGTCTTTCTAAAAGGCTTTTTAGGTAGTTTGAAGCCAAGCTCTCATCTTCTACTATAGCTATTCTCATTTGTGACTTAATTTGATCACAAAATTAAGAAAATTAATTTTATATCATTATAGTCAATTAAGAACATAAAAAAAACTACTCTAAAGATAGAGTAGTTTTTAAGGCGTGTTTGGCTATAAATTTGGATTGCTTTGTTTTGCTGTTTTTGGAAAAGGTAAAGTATACCTTATATCGTTTTCGACAAGTCTGTAAACTTTCCCATCTAATTCGTGAATGATTTCTTTTTGATTTAATCGTCTTAAATCAAACCAACGATGTCCTTCGAATGCAAACTCTCTGAATCGCTCTTCTAAGATAAAATCTAAAAATTGCGCTTGATTAAAATTAGATATCTTTGAAAGTAGTTTAGTAGCAGCATCGCTTTTATAGCGTTTAGCTATCAGTGACTCTAAAGCTTCTTTTGCTTCAGCTAAGCGATTTAATTGTACTAATGCTTCTGCTTTGATCATGTATAATTCAGCAGTTCTAAAAGATACTTTTCTGTCTTTTAAACCAGTTTTTTCTACTGTTAATTTATCTCCTGATTTTGAAAAGTAACTTGTGAATCTCAAATCGTTTTCTTGATCATACGCTTGAATTAAATCTTTTGATACATAAGCAATATTTCTAAACTGACCATCAAGAGCGTCTTCTAATGCTAAGATTGACTCTACACTTGTGATTGAAGTCACAGGTGTTTTATTGTCTTGATTCAAATCTTGTAATTGATGCTTATAAGTCAATGCTTCTTCAGCACTTTTTAACGCATCTTCATAGTTTCTTTGATAAAGGTGTACGCGAGCTTCTAAGGCTAAAATTGCTGGTCTTGTAAAACGGTAATTTTTCCCCACTTCATAATTGTCCACTTGAATGTGTTCTTTTGCACGCTGGATGTCACTGTGAATTTGAGCATATACTTCAGCTACAGTGTTAGGAGATTTGAATTCTTCTATCTGAACTTCATTTTCAATTACAATACCTCTTTCATGCCCAGCAGTTTCTTTGTCATATGTTTTAGCATAAAGGTTTACCAAATCAAAGTTAGCCATTGCCTTTAAGGCATAGTACTCAGCTAATAACTGTTCTTTAGCACTTCCAGGCTCCATAGTCTTTACTCCTTCAAGAGTCGCGTGATTAGCGTAAAATACTATTTTATAAAAACTCTCATATGGAAACTCTTGTGTGGAGTTGTCTGCATTTTGATCATTGAATCTGTATATCTCTCTAACAGAAGTAAGAAATGTATTTTCTTCTGTGTATAAGACTACTTCATCAGTACGAGTAGTAGCTAATGATTTATGCTTAGGATAAGCATCGTAAGCCGAAGTGATGAGTTTTCTAAAATCATCTACTGTCTTAGGTATTACTTTTCCCTTTGGTTCTATATCTAAGAATTTATCACAGCTCGATGTTGTTAGAGCTAATGTGATACAACTCATTATTAATACTATTTTTTTCATTTTGTTTCAGGTTGTTAGAAGCTTATGTTTAATCCTATTGATACAGACTTTTGTATTGGCTGAGTATATATGTTTCCATAAGTCTCAGGGTCAAAATAACCTTTGTAATCACTTCCAAATACAAATAAGTTTCTTCCCTCAATAGTGATTTTAGCATTGTCAATTCTCATTTTACTCATGACCTCTTTAGGGAATGTGTACCCTAAACGAATACTGCTGATACGGATATAGCTTACCTCTTTAGTCCAAATGTCAAGGTTCTTGTATGCGTTTCCTGCATCAATTCCTCCGAAGTACTTCGATAACATCCACATGTCGTTTGTTGCTCCATAGTTACCATTGTTATCATCTGGTGTCAAGTTAGGCATTGATCCATTTGGATTCTCAGGTGTTTTCATATCTAAGATTTCTCTTGAATAGTTATGACCTGGATCCAGTAATGAAATATCGTATGAAGGTGCTCTTTTTACAGTTTGTTTTATACTAAAAGCAGCAGAGATATTCAAATCGAAATTCTTGTATCTAAAGTTGTTGATGATACCTCCTGTAAACTTAGGATCTGCATCTCCAGCATAGCTATATAGGTTTCTATATTCTTCAGCTGTTAGGTCTGATCCTACAAGATATCCTGGCATAATATCTTCCATTTCATCTTTTAGTTTAAAGAACTCTACTCCTGAAACTTTATTTCCATCTTTCCAGAATAGTATATTTCCTTGATCATCTAAACCTGCAGTTTTAATTACAAATACTGAGTTTACTGGTAATCCTTCTCTTGAAGGTAAAAAGCTATTCTCACTAATCATGATTCGGTCAACATTGCTCTTATTACGAGCCAAGTTGATTGTTGTACTCCATGAGAAATCAGGTGTAGCTATGTTACGTGTGGTTACCGAAACCTCAAAACCTTTATTGGTTACTTGAGCCCAGTTCATTTGTGTAAAAGCAAAACCTGTTTCAAGTGGCAATGCTCTCAATCCGATTAAGTCTGTACTCTTACGGTTGTATGCATCAAATTCAAAAGCAATTCTGTTATTGAATAAACCTAAATCTAAACCAACGTTTGTATTAGTTGTTTTTTCCCAGCGCAATGTTCCGTTAGGAGGATTTGTAACCTGGATATTTGACTCTGAATATCCTGGTAGAATTTCACTTTTGTTGTATTCTCCAATTACAAAAGGAGATGTTGTTTTATCTATGTTTCCTTGTAACCCATAGGATGCACGTAAACGCAAGTTGTTAATAAACTCAACGTTTTCCATGAACTTCTCATTGCTTACTGCCCATGATCCTGAAATAGCCCATAGTGGCACATATTTGTATTTTGGATCTACTCCGAATAGGTTAGAACCATCATATCTCACACTACCAAAAATGGTGTACTTACGGTCAAAAGTATATGCCGCTGTCGCAAAGAAAGAAGCAAATGCATCATTCGCTCTGGTCTTTCTATACGTTTCGTATTTGTTTTTATCTCCTTGCCCAATACTCTCAGGAAACAGAATTTGTTGTGTTTGCAGGGTATTAGGATCATAACCATATCCCTTTGACTTGATAATTGTGTTTTCTGTTTCGCGAATCTCCATACCTGCCATAACATCTACTTCGTGTTTGTCGTTGAATATAGCATTGTATGTTGCTTGAGTCTTCCAGTTGTACTGGAACAATTCGTTGTTGAAGTTCTCAATTACTCCACCATCAGGTAAGAAGTATTTTGTTTCTCCATTTTGTCTATATCTCGTTCCTTCTCTGAGTACACGAGTAGAATAGGTTTCTTGTCCTAAGTATTTTTCAGTGTCACTTTTGTCTAATTGTAAACCAAATTGTGATGTTACTTTAAGATCTTCAAGTATTTTATACTCTAAGTCAAATACTGCTTTGATAGACTTAGTCTTTAAATCATAGCTTGTGTTTGCTCTTTCTTCTAAGAAGTTAAACGGAATATAGTTTCCGTCAAATCCATCAATATCTTTATCGTAATTGTAACTTCCATCGGCATTGTAAGGTGTTAAATATGGATTAGCATTACGTGAATATACGCTTGGACTAATATTCGCATTTATGTCAGTAACAAAATTCTCCTTGATAGAGTAAGTTCCGAATACTGCCACTCCTGCTTTAAACCTATCTGTCAATTGATAGTTGTTTTTGAAAGTTAAGTTGTAACGCTCAAATCCTGTACCTATCGTAGCTCCTTTTTCATCGTAGTAACCTAAAGAGAAGTAGTAATCTGAATGGTCATTTCCTCCAGATAAGCTCAATCCATACTGTTGGTTCACAGTTGCACGATACAACTCATTCCCCCAATTTGTATTTGTATTTCTTAAATTATTAATGCCATTTTGAGAAGCTAATGAGATTGCTCCAATACCTCCTTGACGGTAAGCATCTAAATCGTTGTTTTGGTTTAAGATGCGCATTACTTCACCTTGTCCAGAACGCAAGTTATTGATGTCTTGTCTTCCTGCTAACATTAATTCTAAATCAACTTTTTCAGACGAGTTCATCATGTTTAATTTAGAGAATCTCGGTCTTTCGTTGATAAATGTATTTGCAGTGAAGTTAACCTTCATAGGTCCTTTTTTACCTTTTTTAGTCGTAATAACGATTACTCCATTGGCAGCTCTTGCTCCGTAGATTGCTGTTGCTGATGCATCTTTTAGAATAGTAATATCTTGAATGTCATCTGGGTTTAGACCGGCAATTGAAAAGTTTTGCAACTGATCAATATTGTCTTTATCGTTAAAATTAGGTACGTCATTACCTTCTAATGGCATACCGTCAACTACCCATAATGGATCTTGAGGCCCATTTAAAGAAGCTGTACCACGTATTCTAATTTTTGTTGGTCCTCCTGGTGAACCTGTAAGTGGTGTAACGGCAACACCTGCAATCTGTCCTGTTAACATTTGGTCAACGCTGGCTACACCTACTTGGTTAATATCCGACATTCCTATCTGCGCAACTGATGAAGTAAGTTTTCTTTTTTCAATTGTTTGATATCCAGTTACAACCACTTCACTTAACATATTTGTGTCACTACCAAGAAGTATAGTATAGCTGTCTTTTGTCGTTAAGTTTACCAGTTTAGATTCATATCCAATGTAACTTACGCGTATCGCTTTTGTATTAGTAGGAACTTCAAGTTTGAAGTTCCCATCCATATCTGTCATTGTACCAATACTGGTACTTTCTATAATTCCTTTTTGTGCAGTCTCGTTCGAAACAGTCTGTGTTTCTACGATAATGGATGCCCCTGGTAAACTTAATTTATCCGTAGCATCTGCAACAAAACCTGTAATCACTCTTTTCTCTTGTGCAAAAGTCAGAGAGAACGTTAGAAGTGAAAATAAAAGAAAAAGTTTCTTCATTGTTTGTTTAAATAAGTGGGGTTAGTTAAGGTTTAAAGCCTCGTTTATTCTATTGATGATATCAATATAATGTGCGCGTGTAGCTTTGTCACCTGTATTCTTCTTTTTGTTTAATAGGTGTTTGATTCTTATTAATTCTCCTTTTTTGTAAGAAGTAACTTCGGATACTCTTTTCATTACGGTATAATTGATATTGCGCAATTTGTTTGCCCCTTCTGTGTAATTACACAAAGTTGGCATTTGTAATGAGTAGTCGCTAATTAATCCTTTTTTACTTGTTTTCTCAAAAAGTTTATTAACATCAATAATTAAGGCGTCAACATAATTCTTTTGTGTCATTCGCTCTAAAATCGATAGTGATTTTCCTTTTTTTGTCAATGCAAAAATCTCACTATTAAGCATATCAAACAAGTCAGAAATTGTGAAGTTTTTCTCTGTTCCCATTTCTGCTTGTAATACTTCATTCTCTAAAAGACGAAGTAAACGTTCATCCATTAATGTGTAGTACAAGGTTGTGTATTGTAACTCTCTCGCTAATGAATAAGGAGAGTATTCAAATGGACCTACAGGAGAGTCTTTTAGGCCGTATGTTCTATCTATCACTTCATTAAAGAACAACCAGTTTGGCAATTGTAAGGCATTTTTTGCCAAGTATTCTACTGCTCTTTTTTGTGTTTCATATGGGACAGGTTCATAAGCTTTTTTGTTGTTTCCGTAAACCGCATGGTTTAAATAAACCCCTCCAATATTGGATAGAACATGTTGATTATACATCTGCCATTGTCCAATAGCTCCCATGTATAATTTTCCAGCCTCGTAATATCCCTCTCCTTTGTCGTATGTCCAAGGAATAATATTATTTACTACAATTTTTAAATTCTTTAATCCGTATTCACTTGCTTTCATTGCATCATCTCCTAAGTCCTCTGATTGTGAACGTGGATCTACAATGTTTAGATAGCTCTGTTGTTCTCCGTAGAAATACATTGGATCATCTTGGTGATCTTCTATCATTTTGCGCAAAGCTTTTTTCTCTGTTTCTTGATCAGGATACCAACGGTAACCCCACTCAATTGCATATTTATCGTACAAGCCAATTTGCGGAGTTATAGCAGTTACTCCATCTTCAGGTTGAGCTACGTAGTTGTACCTCGCATAGTCCATAATTGATGGTGCTGTACCACCCATTTTATCTGTGAACTCTTTTGAACGCAATGAATCTACAGGGAATGCATAAGACGCACCCATATTGTGTTTCAAGCCAAAAGTGTGTCCTACTTCGTGAGAAGATACAAATCGGATAGCTTCTCCCATGTGCTCATCTGTAAACTTATTCGCTCGCGCTTTTGGGTCTATTGGACCAGTTTGTATTCTCATCCAACTGTGTACAGATGTCATTACATTATGCCACCATATAATATCTGCTTCTAAGATTTCTCCACTTCGTGGATCCATAACAGATGGTCCCATAGCATTAGATTTTGGTGATGCAGCATATGTAATTACGGAATAGCGTACATCGTCAATATCGAAATCTTTATCCTCTGCTGTTGGTTCTTTAGCAATAATGGCATTTTTGAATCCCGCTTGCTCAAATGCTACCTGCCAGTCATGTACCCCTGCGATAATCTTTTGTCTCCATTGTGGTGGAGTAGCAGGGTCAATATAGTATACGATAGGTTTTTTAGGTTCTACTAATTCTCCTCTTAAATATTTTTCTACATCTTCTTCTTTTGGTTCAAGATTCCATTTAGTGATGTACTCGCGTTCTTCCATTTTGTGTTGAGCATCACTGAAAAACCAACTCTTCTCAGTAAAGAATCCAACTCTTTTGTCGGCAATACGCGGTTTCATTGGCTCTTTCGCCAATAACACTATATTGGTAGTCACACCTAATGACACAGGCATATCACCACTACCTTCGTTTACACTTGTCGTCAGTAAAGACTTGACAACCATATTCTGAGGAAAGGCTTTTACACCTTCGATATACGATAAGTTTGTCTTAATGGATGTAGGTAACCCCAATCCAGTTAACACGTCATTAAAGCTGGTTTGATTTCCATCAAATACTTTATTAACTTTAATTACTGTAGCTGTGGAATCTGGGTTTTGTGCTTCAATTTCAAAAAATTCAAGAACTGATTCAATAAAGTTGTCTTTAACAGATTCTGTAATAGCATCTTCTTTGGGAGAAGTTACTCTTGGCGTTTCTGTCTTTACCCATATTTTATTAGCTAAAGTATCTTTGTGAAAAGTGATTAGTTTGTTTTCATAATTCATTCCTTTATTTGCACCAGCATCATTCACTTCTAAAGGAACTTGTGATAGTTTGTTGACAATCAAAAACTGACGGTTTAATAAACTATCAGGTATTTCAAAGTACATATCCGTTTTGACTTGGATTGCATTGAACATCCCTTTTTTGTATACGCCATCTTTTATTAAGTCAGCATATTTATTTTTTTTAGTATCTGTCGAATCTTTTTCCTTGGAAACTGCCTTCTCAGTTTTTGGGGTAGTTTTTTTCTTTGCAGCCAAGGCTGGGGGAGCCTGTAATAAGGCGCAAGCAAAAACTAATGCACTGATACTTAGTTTAACCGTGTTTTTATTCATTACAATGTTAAGTTATAGTTAAGTCAGCTAAAGCTAAAGCACTTCGCTATAACTAAAAAATTTATGGGAGTGAGTGGATTAAAAAGGGGAGTGAGTGGATAATTTTAACATTTTATCAAAGGCAATATACATACAAATGTATTCTCATGTGCTGATGCACTGAACATAGTTATATTGTAGTATTTATATATTGATTCTAAGTATTTTAGACCAAATAACTCTCCTTCTTGTGCTACTTTCTTTGGTTGCAGATTATTAATTACCTTTGCTTTATCGTCATCGATTATTAACTGAATTAACAAAGGTTTTTCTCCCGTTAGTATATTGTGTTTTAAAGCATTCTCAATGGTAATTTGCAAAGCTAAAAAAGGAATTTTATAACAACTGTTTTCCTTTCTATTGTCGTTTATTTCAAATTCTAAAACGTCTTTAAAGCGAATTTTCTGTAGTTCAATATACTTTGTAATAAAAAAGATCTCGTCTTCTAAATTCACAATATTGTCCTGAGGAGGAGTGATTAAGTAACGGTATATTTTACTTAAATTTAACGTGAAGTTCTGAGCCATTGACTTGTCTAAGTCAATTAACATAAAGAGGGAGTTCAGTGAATTGAATAAAAAGTGCGGGTTAATCTGATTCTTTAGTTGTTGTAATTGGATGAGTGCTTTCTCTTTGTTTACCTTTTCATTTTCAACAGCAAGCTCCTCTTTTTCTATATATACCTTGCGTGTTGCTAAGGTGAAAAAGTAGAAAAGCATGACAATTACCAACACCGTTGTGATTAAAATTAAAATAGTGTTTCGCTCAATTGGCGCTATGTTGTCATCGACATTGAATTTCGGAAAATTAACTGTGATATACCCTTTGAAATTCTCGGATTTAAAAGAGCTGACAAATCTAAATACATCAAGTTTTAAATACTCAGATTCCACGACATCGGGATTGGTCACTTTGGTAGGTGGGATAGTATCTTTTGGTGATATATTGTGTAATTCGAATACATTTTTCCCTATGATTGATATCTCAGGATGATAGATACACAATCCTTCTTTCGTAAATATATAGGCGTAGTTTGGTGTAGTAACATCTATTGTTGTAAGGTATTTGTGAAACATTTTCATATCTACCGTAATACCGTAGACTAAACGCTTGTTATCGTTCAGTTTATAGCTGTTGTACATCAACCAAAAGTATTGTTTGTTATCAGCAACGAAATCATTGTATGTTGATTTGTCTGGATTATTCAGAATGTGCTGAACAAATATATTTTTATCGGTTAAATTGGTAATATCGCCTACGTAATAATCACTTATTTGATTGTTCTGATCTAATACAATGTACCAATTGGTCTTGATAATATTGCCGTGACTGTAAACCTCATTTAGTACTTCAAATTTGATTTTAAGTTGATCTAATGGCGTTTGCGTAGCGATTTGATCTAATGATAGAAGGTGCTCATCAACTTTGTAAAACTCTTGTTCGAGCGAACGTAATTTTTGATAAAAGTTCTTTGAGGTAATATACTTATAGGTCTCTTGATTGTTCTTATTGATGGAAGAGCTAAGAAAATAAATAGCGATAATTGTCACGATTAGGATGACAATACCAATAAGCATAAAAGCTTGTCGTGATATGTATAATTTAGTCTTTGATGTCAAGAGATAGCCTATTAGTAGATTAGATATGGCGAACGCATTATTTTAAATTGATCAAGATCATCTTGCCAACTTGCTCTGATTTGCTGTTCGCTTTTTCCAGAGGTTATTTGTTGTTTCAATTTATTTGTTCCAGCTAACTTGATGAAAAAATTAGTGAAGAACTTTTCTTTATTTACAGAGTTTTGATATGCTTTTAGCAACCATTTGATTTCTAATTTATCTACGTTTTCTATCGCACTTAAATTTTCCCCATAACACATTTTTCCGTTGTTCATAGGGTCCTTAGCTCCTGCATTTGGTTTTGGAGTAAAAGAATAGGGCATGTTTTTGAGATAAGGGGAACCGTAGATTTGAAACTGTAAATTAGTACCTCTACCTGAACTCACATTCGTCCCTTCAAAGAAACACAAGCTCGCATAGAGGTTGATTGCCTTTTGATTGGGTAAATTTGGCGAAGGGGCAACTGGCAAGTCATATGACTTTGTTCGATCATAGTTTAGAACAGGGATAACTGTTAGGTCACATTGAATCCCTTTCTTCAACCACTTTTGACCATTAATCATTTGTCCATATTCACCAATGGTCATTCCGTGCATAGCCGGAATGGGATGCATACCCACAAAGCTTTTGTTTTCCATCTCTAAAGTTGGTCCATCAATGATACTTATGTTTGGGTTAGGTCTGTCAAGTATAATAACGGGAATATTGTTTTCCGCACATGCTTCCATAAGGTAGTGTAAGGAAGATATATAAGTGTAAAATCGTGCTCCAACGTCTTGTAAGTCAAATAACATGACATCAATATTGTTCAATTGTTCGACTGAGGGTTTTTTACTGTTTCCATAAAGTGAGATGATTGGCAAGCCTGTTTGAGCGTCTTTGCCATCTTTGATTAGTTCTCCTGCATCTGCTGTACCTCTAAAGCCGTGTTCCGGTGCATAAATCTTTGTAATGTTTACACCATTGCTTAACAAGTAGTCAACAACAGAGGTGTCATAGTCATTTGAAGTAAGATCTGACTTTACCACGCCTGTTTGATTTGTAAGAATACCTACTTTCTTATTCTTTATTTTATCGAGATATAGGGAGCTATTTTGTGCACCTACGATTATTGTTCTTTCCTCATTTGAAAGCTTTTTTTTCGTATTAAAAGCGTGTAATTGAAAATTTACTGTCAGTAGCAAGGCTAAGACTGAGAATAAAAATGTATTTTTGAACATTGAACTTGATATCATATTTGTCTTGAAATTAGAATATTTTATAACCAAACGATTAGTAACTACAAAGAATCATAAAAGTAGTATTTCTACGCCAATAATTAAAATTGCTATTACAGCTATAGCAATGGGAATTGTTATGATGTTGGTTTCTGTTGCTACTGGTTTAGGATTAAAGTACAAAATTAGAGATAAAATTTCAGCTTTTAGTGGGCATGTCGTAATTACAAGCTATGATAATAACGCAACTGATATTACTTTAAAACCACTGGATGCTGATTTGTCTAAATACGAGGCATTTAACTCGGTTAAAGACATAAAGAAAATACAGTCCTACGCATCTAAAGCTGGGATAATTAGAACAGAGTCTGCTTTTGAAGGTGTTGTGTATAAGGGTGTTGATTCTCTTTACGATCTAACAGAGGTCGAAAAGTACCTTACAGTAGGTCGATTGCCGAAAACCCAGGCAGCAATGAGTAATGAAGTTTTGCTATCCGAGTATATCGCTAATCGATTGCA
This sequence comes from Myroides sp. LoEW2-1, assembly GCF_009767705.1. Taxonomy (NCBI): domain Bacteria; kingdom Pseudomonadati; phylum Bacteroidota; class Flavobacteriia; order Flavobacteriales; family Flavobacteriaceae; genus Myroides; species Myroides sp. LoEW2-1. Next base: position 11,693 of record NZ_WSPP01000119.1, read on the forward strand.
TTTGGAAGTAGGGGATAAGATTACAACCTATTTTATGAAAGAATGGGGAAATAAAGTACCCAATGTGCGTCAGTTCGAAGTTGTAGGTATATTCAATTCAGGCTTGCAGCAGTTCGATGAAAATATTGTCATAGGTGATATTAAGCATGTGCAACGTTTGAATAGATGGAAATCTAATCAAGTTGGTGGATTCGAAGTCATTGTTAAAGATTTTGATAAGATTGAAGAAATTGGCGCTCAAATTTATTTAGACTTACCTTCTTCTGTTGATAGCCGTACTATAGTCGAAAAGTATAATAATGTTTTTGGCTGGATTGATATGTTTGATTTTAATATTATGGTAATCATTATCATTATGATTGTGGTAGCTTCTATTAATATGATTGTAGCACTTTTGGTATTGATCCTGGAGCGCACACAAATGATTGGAATATTAAAGGCTTTAGGAGCTAATAATTGGACTGTACGCAAAATCTTTTTATACAATGCTTGTTATTTAATCTTGAAAGGTTTGTTCTATGGAAACCTTATTGGATTAGGATTATTATACTTACAAAAGTTTACAGGTTTAGTTAAACTTGATGCTTCCGCATACTATGTGAGAGAAGCGCCTGTATTGATTCGCTTATCAGATGTTTTGTTATTGAACATTGGTGTTGTTATTATTGCACTATTAGTTTTACTTATTCCTTCTTATTTAATTACTAAGATTTCTCCAGTCAAAGCAATTAGGTACGACTAAACTATACATTATTGTAGTTTTAATGCTTGTGCAAAAACGCAAGGGAGGGGCAAACTGTTTACAATTATTTTTTTATCGCTATTTGTTTTGTTAAATTCGGGAATTATTTATTTAACAAAATCATATTATGATGCGAAATTTACTTTTTTTATTGTTGTTTTCTGCAATGATACTTACTTCTTGTGAGAAGAAAGGAGAACCTTCTCCAGTGGGTGAACTTTATAGTGCTGAGCAAATTTTAAATTTGCCTAAAGACAAATCATTGGACGGAAAGTTAATTCAAGTGGAGGGATATATTTCCTTTTGTTCTAAAAGACCTTTGCGTATGAATAGTAAAAATAAAATTACTATTACAACAGAGCAATATTGTCAGGGAACCAAATTGATTGACGCTAATATTTTTATGAGTTCGGCAAGCGTTTCTTACAAGCCTGGAGGTGAAACTCCTCGAAACTATATTAGTGTTACTGATATTAATAAGGTAACAGCTGATAGTATGGTTTTTATTTTAGATGATTATTCAGAAGATAGCAATGAGAAGTTTATGATTTCTGGAAAACTTTTATTTGATGGTAGTGGTTATTCATTGGAGGAGTTAACTTTCATTAAAGCAGCTGCTAAGCAGTAATCAAGGTGAGTTTCATCTAATTAAAGAATATAAAAATAGGATTAGTGTTTTTTAGAATGCTAATCCATTTTTTTTTACCCCATAAAAGTTTTGTGTTTTCTATTGGTTAAATTACCGAGAGTGACGATGATGTTGATGAGCTCTTAATAGGATGTTGGATGATGTTATTGATGGGGTTTTCTTGCACTTCCTTGGAGTTTTCTTGGGGTTTTCTTGGAGTTTCCTTGCTAAAAGGGGTGTTTTGTCGAAGAAAGGTGCAAGAAAGGTGCGAGAAAAGTGTAATAAACTCCCAAGTAAAAGAGTACATAGCTATAGGTAAATTGTTTTTATATAAGGGTAAGCAAAAGATTCTGTATCCAGTAGAATGTATAGTATGAAATCGAGTTAACAGTGTGTTGTGTTTACAGCATCAGTGCTGTAGATTGGCTATCAACTGAAGGTAAACTTACATTAAGTAACAGCAAATAAGTATTGTTTTAGGTCAGTCATACTTCAGTGGTGTGAATGGTCATTTTGATTCGACCGTGATCATGATTGTATTGTTGCTTGTGACCTGCTTTGTATTATTAATGAGTTATAAAAGGCGACTTAAGAACTAAATCGCCTTTGTCTTTTATCCTTTGTATTCAAATAGTTGTTTAATAGTCTGACCTATATCTTCACCAAGTTGTTTACTGACTAAGTATAGAGCGCCGTCTATACCTGCTGTGATACCTGCTGTCGTCAGCACTCTTTCTTGGTCTATGTAGCGCATACCTGTGCGAACTATAGCCTTTGGCAGCGCTTGTGCTAATGCTTCTATCCCCATAAAGTGTGTGGTTATTTCTAAACCATTAAAAAGTGCTGTATTGCTCAGAAGTAAACTACCTGTGCATACTGTAAATAACAGAGCACCTTGCTGGTGTTGATTTACTATCCAAGAAGTATAAGTATTTTGGAAATATTCGTCTTGTAGATAGTTCATGACGATGTCAGGGTTAGCTCCTGGTAGAACGATGACATCCGGTGTAGGACAGTCTTCAAAACTGTACTGAGGTAAGATTTGAGTCGTATTGGCTTCTGTTTTGACTACTTCTTTCGTCGCAGAGACTAAGTAGTGATTATAGCTGTTGGGTTTAAGCACATTTGCTTTAACAAATACATCTAATGGGCCATTAAGATCTAATACTTCCACTTGATCAAAAATGATAAAGGCTACATTAAGGGGACGGTTTGTTGTTGTCATATTTTATTGTTGATAGAAGACAATAGAGGATCTGTCGAAGGCTGGCTTCGATATCGGTATTGTCTTGGGTTATTTGTGATTACTTAGTTGGTAACTAAATGCTAAAGGTTAATTCTTGTAGATTGGAACACACTTCTATAATGAGTAGGAGTGACTTTGACTAGTTTGACAAATGCCTTCCTAAATACATGATCAGAAGTATATCCTACTTGACTAGCTATTTCTACTATAGTGTAAGTTGTAGATTCTAATAGGCGCTTAGCATATTCTATTCTCACACAGTCATTAAAAGCACCTGGAGTCATTCCTGTTTCTTTCTTAAATACCCTTGAAAAATTGCGTTCACTCATATAGACATGATCTGCAAGTTCTGCAATAGTCACCGCTTGTTGGGTTAGATGATCTGTGATATACTGTTTTACTTTTCTAACTAATGAAGTGAGGTCTATATCAGCGGGTATTAATGTACTATAGAGCTCTTGTGTGTTTGTTCTTTTTAGATTCACTACTAGATATCTTGATACATCAGAGGCTAGTGTATATCCATTGTCCTCTTCTATTAAGGCTAGAGCTAAGTCTATACCAGAAGTAATTCCTCCAGAAGTATAGATATTGTCATCTTTGATATAAAAGTGATCATAGGTCAGTCGAATAGAAGGGTAAGTCTCCTGGAGTACTTTAGCATATTGCCAGTGTGTAGTTACTTTTTTATTGGTTAGTAATCCTGTCTTGGCTAGTAAAAAAGCTCCTATACAGATAGAACCTATACGCTTTACAGTAGGTTGTATACCCTTTATCCAATGTAACACAGCTGGATCATAGTCATGCGTTAGGTCTGCCTTAGACCCAGCGATGAGTAATGTATCTAATGGAATATGATGGTCATAAATGGTATAATCACACTTTACACTAATGCCTGCACTAGTAAGTACACTTTTGTCTACTGTTCCGGAGATTAAGTGGATTTGATATTGAGTAAGTGCAGATGTAGCTGTGCGGATCATGAGCTGATTAGCAGTATTGAATACATCACTCGGCCCTGCGAAGTCCAGTAGCTGTACTTGAGGTAATAATAGAAATCCGATATGATGTAGTGGGGTATTCATACTGCTATCTTGTTTTATGATAAGACAAAGGTAAGAAGGCTTTATGATGTATAAATGACATATAACGTACTTTTTCTGCCAAAACAGAAGATGTCTTAATAAATGAATCGTTGTTTTATTTAGATTGATTTGAGTTTAAATGTTAATTTTTATCAGTTAAGAGCTTGTTTGACTGTGTTTTGAGGTTTGTTATTTAAATTACTTCTAAATAATGTTGTTTAGAATGATTTTAGATTATACATTTGCCCCATAAAACATAATACAGTCGTGATGCTCAAACACTTTACTATTATCACACGACCAACCCAACTAACTATTATTATCTTATCGTTATTCATTCACTTTCTCAGTTATGGGCAGAATACTCGTTCTCCTATCTCGATCAAAGTGCAGAATGAGTATGGTGTAGCTATCCCTACAGCTGTGGTGATGATAAAAAGTGATAAGGAGTCTGTCTTAGAACTTACAGATGAGGCAGGTGAGGTGGCTTTTAAACTAGTGCCTGATAACTATCTTTTAGAAGTACAGCACATCAGTTATTCTTTTTACAGCCAGAAGCTAAATACCTTAACGCACAATAATTTTACAGTTGCCTTAAAGGCTGAAACGAATCAATTAGAAGAAGTCGTGATTACAGCTAAAGAAGGGACGGGACTTACGAGTACTTCTGTGATTAATAGAAGGGCTATGCAACATCTACAGCCTTCTAGTTTTGCTGACTTAATGGAATTAGTACCTGGCGGTAGAGCACAAGATCCGTATCTAGGGGGTGTCAATAAAATACAGCTGAGAGAAGTAGGTAGAGTGGGGTCTAATATAGGGGGTGTTGGAAATAAACAATATGACACTTCTTCTCTAGGGACTTTATTTGTAGTAGATGGAGCACAACTAAACTCGGGTGCAAACCTTCAGTATACTTATGGCTATATGGATAATGTTTCATCAGGTGTTAATAAGAATATCAATATTAGCTCAGGTGTTGATATGCGTACAATCTCAACAGATCAAATAGAGAAAGTAGAAATCATAAGAGGAATCCCTTCTGTAGAATACGGAAACCTTACTTCTGGTGTAGTAAAGATCACGAAAAAGAGTGGATATTCTAAATGGCAAGCACGTTTTAAAGCAGATGGATATAGTAAACTATTTGCTGTTAATAAAGGTTTTGAATCTAAGGACAGTAGCTTTAAGGTAAATGTAGGGTTAGATTATCTAAATGCTAAACCAGAACCTCGCAATGATTTAGAGAGTTATAAGCGTGTGACAGGTACTGTACGCGTGAGTAAGGATAAGAATTTAAACAATGGAGGATTGTTTTCTTGGGTATCCAACCTAAGTTATACAGGGTCTATAGATGACGCTAAGTCTGATCCAGATATTGACCTGACAGGTGCGAATAAATATAAAGTGGATAATAAGTTCTATAGTCTGAGTAATATAGTGACTTATGAGAGTAGAAATGAATCTTTCTTTAGAAGTATAGAATTACAGACTACGTTTAATCAACGTTTTGATAAGATTAACCAGACAAAGTTTGTACAGCTAGAGGCTGCTACAGCATTGCCACTTTCTACGGTGGATGGTGAGTACGATGGTTTTTTTCCTACGGCTAATTATATTGCAGAGAGTGTAGTAGATGGTAAGCCACTAGATATCTTCGCTAAGGTAGTAAGTGCATTTCGTTATAATATGTCTGCTATTTCTACAGATATACGCGCAGGTATTGATTGGCAGTATAGTAAGAATAACGGTAGAGGTCAGGTCTATGATATCTATAAGCCTTTAGATCCTAAATCTACTTATAGAAACAGAGCATATAAGGATATTCCTGCTTATGTAACGACGGCTTTGTTTGCAGAGCATATTTCCTCTGCTAAATTTGGACAACACGGTCTAACATTAGCATTAGGAGCGAGAGGATCTATTATGCAAAACTTGTCTAATGATTTCACTATGAGTGGAAAGATGTATATCGATCCACGTGTGAATGTACAATGGACACTACCCTCATTTATGGTAGCGAATAAGGAAGCAAAAGTAGACTTAACGTTAGGATGGGGACAGCAGAGACTATTTCCTGACCTAAATCTTCTTTATCCAGAGAAATACTATAGAGACGTTCAGCAGTTAAACTATTTTCACAGTAATCCTGATTATCGTACAGTTAATTATAAAACGACCGTTTTTGATCCACAGAACAAAGCACTGACACCTGCTTTAAACAATAAGATAGAGGCTAGGTTAGATTTGAATTTGGGGTTTCATCAGCTGACTTTTACAGTATTTAAAGAAAGAATGAGTAACGGGTTTAGAACGATGAACCAGTATGGAATCTTTGATTATAAGAGATATGATACTTCTAATATAGATCATGATCATATCATGAGTACACCGAATAAAGAGGATCTTCCTTACGAACAGTTTAATGAAAACTTCTTATACAATGTCTCTCGCAATGGAAGTAGAACTGATAAAGAAGGAATAGAGTTTCAGTATAGTTCTAATAGAATATCTGTAATTAATACACGTATTACAATTAGTGGGGCATGGTTTAGAACTGAATATGGCAATAGCTTACCAACTTATAGACGTGGTAACTCTAATGCTAATGTGAATGGTAAGCCTTATCCATACTTAGGACTATACGATGAAATGGAACCTAAGAGCAAATACGAACAGCTAAATAGTAATCTATTATTAGATACATATATCCCTAAACTAGATCTACAATTCTCTACTTCATTTCAGTTTAACTGGTACTACTTAGCAAAGAATGAACCGATGAATGGAATGCCTAGCTACTATGTAGGAGTAGATGGAGAATTACGACCTTATGATGCAGAAGAGGCAAAAGGAACATTGTTAGAACAATTAGTAATCCCACAACATAGCAATGCAGATAAATCTAGAAGAACACCTATGCTGATGGATGTGAACTTAAAGCTATCTAAGAGTTTTAGAAACAAGCAGATCACAGTGTCTATGTTTGCTAATAAGCTATTTACCTATTATGCTCCATATTTTGTGAATGGGACTAAGGTAAACAGAAAGGGGCTAAGAGACCCTTACTTCGGAATGGAAATAAATTTTAATCTATAAATACTTATAAAAATGATAAAACGACTTTTACAATCATTATGCTTACTACTAGTAGTATTAGGTTTTAATGCTTGTTCTTCTGATGACAATAGCAATATGACAGGGGATGAGCAGACTTTCGTAACATTCTGGATTAATGATCCTCAAGATGCGAAGATAGAAGAGATAAAACAGATGACTATTTACTTGACAGAACTAAACTCTAATAAGAAAACGGAGTTAGTATATGAAGGAGATAAGAAAATACAGAAAGCACTTCCTACGGGTACTTATGATATCACAGTAGAAGGTGTAATCACACATAAAGTAAACGGTGTAGTAGAGGAGAGTAAAGTAGGTAACTTTATTAAAGGAGTAGTGATCTCGGGTAGAGAAATGACTAAGGCTATCGATATCGTATTTAAAACGAGTAGTACAGGTTTTGTAATAGAAGAGGTATTCTTCGCAGGGACTAAAACACCACAAGGACTTCAGTATACAGATGACCAATACTTTAAAATAACAAATAACTCTGATGAGGTATTGTATTTAGACGGAATGTTATTTGTACAATCTAAGTTTATGACAAATGATAAGCAAGATTATACACCTAATATTATGAGTGAGGCATTGTCTGCTGGAGCTATTTTACAGTTCCCAGGTAAAGGAAAAGACCACCCAGTAGAGCCAGGCAAATCAGTAATCTTTGCAGAGAATGCTATTAACCATAGAGAATTTAACAGCAACTCAATTGATTTGACTAACGCAGAGTTTCAGAATTTTAGAGATGGTGTACATGATGTAGTAGGATTAAAAGCAGCTAAAATGATTACGATTCACGATGAATTAGTGGTTAATATTCAAGGAAGTTATGCTTATGCTTTAGTGAAAATGCCTGAGGGAATGACAACGGAGAAGCTAGTAGTAGATAATATATATGATTATGAGTACGAAATGATATTCGGAGGAGAAGCATATCCTAGTGTAGACTCTGCTATTAAAATTCCAAACTCATGGATAGTAGATGCTGTAAACTTAGGTATCGCTGATGAGTATATGTGGAATGTAACATCTCCATCAGTAGATATGGGGTATACTTATATCACACAACATGTAGGGGATGAAGGAAGATATGGTAAGGCTGTAAGAAGACATGTATTAGGTAAGAATGCAGCAGGGAACAATGTTCTAAAAGATACTAATAATTCGACAGTTGACTTTGCACCTGCAGTAAGACCGTCATTATTTAAATATTAATTAGTGTAGTATGAAGCACTTTCATTTTGGGTTATGTCTGTTGTCATTGTTGAGTACTGTATGGGGATATGGTCAACAGTCAGATTCATTGGCAATAAAAGTAAAGGAGAATCAAGATGTAATACATCATTTTGAAGAACCTATTTATGTCAATCCATCTCACTATTTAGACTATAGAAAGTACAGCTTAACTTCTTTCGAAATCGCAAAACAGAATAGTAAGAATGAAACAACCTTAGCTCAAGAGGGTAAAAACAGAGATGATTTGTCTTTTCAAGCGAATGCTTACCATAAATTAGATAAGCATAGTGCTGTGTGGGGCAGTGCTACTTATCAACAAGGTAAGCGAAGAGATGTAATGTGGAATGAGAGTGCGGATTACCATTTAATATTTCCGTATGTGGTAGCGGATAGTGTAGGTGGAGATATTAAGTATGAAGATTATCATATCGCTGGTGGTTATGCCCAACGATTAGGAAAGTACAATATCGGTATCTCTGGTTTTTATAAAGCGAAGATGGAATACCGGAATATAGACCCTAGACCTAAGAACCTCTCTGCTCGATTAGGAGGGAATATAGGTGTGAGTAGAGTATTTAAGGAGTTCTTTACTATAGGGGTAAATACTTCAATAGAGAAATATACACAGAAACACAAGATGGACTTTTATAGTCCTACTGGATTTCCTGTGATATATGAGATGAGTGGAATGGGAAACTTCAATAATCTATTGAAAGGAAAAAGAAGAGAGGCTTATTATGATGGTTGGAGGTATGGTACTTCTCTACAAGTATATGACACTTATCAGAAGAAGTGGTTTGCCACAGTGGGAATGAATATTTTTAGTTTTGAGAAGTTACTGCCTGATTTCTATGATTTGCAAGTTTCTAAAGTTAAGGAGGTAGAGCATTTCTTCTCTGTAGGGAAGCTATTTGATGTACAAGCTACTCAGTTAGGTGTTCGCTTAGATGGAAACATGAAGACGAGAAAGGGTACAGAGAATTTGTTTGTCAATGTGAGCGCTACGAACTATTTAAAGATAGGACAAGAAGAACAATATAAATACGAGAATAAGAGTCTTAGATTAAGTGGAGTATTTAAGTATGGAACTTTAAATAGTGTGTATAGTATCTTACCGTATATAGGAATAACTCAAGAGGTAGAACGTTATAAAAAGCCTTATTCTAAAACAGATATTCAGTATACCTATATGGGAGCAGATTTACAATGGATGTACACATTTAAGGATAGAAGTCTATTGACAGTAGCTTCTAATTGGAAGGTAAGACAAACTGCTAAAGAAAAGGCTACTTTTAATTATGGAAATAGTAATGCTATAAATCAAATGCTACTTGATAACTATGCTGTTCAGATAGCAGAGTATTGGGAAGGAAGCTTTAAGGTTCGATATGATTTTGCTTTGCCGAAAGTAATAGATGTATTTGTAGGTGGAGAGTATTATTTCCAAAATTATAAGCAGTTTCAAAACAACAGTAGTGTGATGATGAGTTTAGGGATTACGTTTTAAAAGAGAGAGAAGATAGATGAAAAAAAAGGTAGGTGTTATTATTGGGGCGGTATTACTATTTATAGGATACACTAATTTTGAGGTAAGATCAGTTTCAGAATACACAGAGATTACAGATCAATATAAAAGACCTATAAGCTATTGGCCTAGTCCGATAATAGATAAAAGTGTAGAATGGAAAGAGTTTGGGGCAATAGAGGTAGATACATTATACTATGAGACACAAGATTTGCCAGAAGTGGTATTAGGTAAAGCACTGTTCTTTGACCCTAAGTTATCAAAGTCTAATCAGATATCTTGTAGCTCTTGTCACGATCCTGAAATGGGATGGACAGACCATAGACAGGTATCACTAGGGAATGATCATTTATTAGGAGCCAGAAATACTCCTTCTTTATACAATATTGCTGAGCGTAGTTCTTTCTTTTGGGATGGTAGAGCATTAACGCTAGAAGAGCAAGCGATGGGACCTTTATCTGCTCATCATGAAATGGATATGGATGTCAAATCACTACCAGCGAAGTTAAGCAAGTATAAAGAGTACAAGCCCTTGTTTAAAGAAACTTACGGAGATGACAAAGTGACTTATGAAAGAATAGTGGGGGCAATAGCTACTTTTCAAAAGACAATTAAAAGTCAGCCTAGTCGTTTCGACAAATTTATGCAAGGAGAGTATCAGTACCTAACAGAACAGGAGATATATGGAATGCACTTATTTAGAACTAAGGCAGGATGTATGAATTGTCATCATGGTAAATATCTTACAGATGAGTCTTTTCACAATATAGGATTGACATATTACAAGAGAGAGTACGAAGACTTAGGATTATACTTACATACCAAAAAGGCAGATGATGTGGGTAAATTTAAAACACCTTCTTTAAGAGACCTATTAGTGACTAAGCCATGGATGCATAATGGGTTAATGGATGACTTAGAAGGAATAGTGAATTTGTATAATAGTGGGATGCACATGATAGACCCTACAGAGGAAGAGAAAGCATTAGATCCACTCTTTCCTCTAACAGATCCACTGATGAAACCATTAAAATTAAATGAGAAAGAAATAAAAGCTATTGTAGCATTTTTAGAATCAATGTCAGGAAGTTACTATAAAATGGAACGTCCTATTTTTCCAACGAAGTAACGCTTATTTACTTTAATGGTATGTAAAAAACTTCTTTAGAGACAGTTCTAAAGAAGTTTTTTCTTATTTAGAAGTAATCAGTATAGTGTTAATGATGGGGACTTGGATGTAATGATGTGTTTATAATGTAAATTGGTTTAATATGTTGAGTATTTTTCATCTATTTTGTTTAATATGTGTTTTTTATGCTATTTATATTAAATCTTAAATATATATGTGTAATTAATTTGAACCAAGTCTAAATAAATTGCGTAATGTATTTTTCTTGACTACTTTTGTCAACCTATTTGAAAATAGATTTGAATGAAATGCGCGACACATTTAGCAAAACATATTTTTCTAACTATTGTTTTGTTATTCAGCTCTTTACTTTTTGGTCAAGGCAACAAAGTTTCTTTATCTTTAAGAGCAGTTGATTCTGCCAAAATACTCATCACAGATGCCACCATAATCGCTGTTGATAGTAAGAATCAAAGTTATATCCAATTGACTAATGATAAGGGAGAAGTTATTTTTAGCTTAACTCCCGATAATTATACTATTCATGTGAATCATATTGGATTTCAGCATGAAGAATTTTCAGTATCCTTATTAGGTGATTTATCAAGAGAAATTGTTTTAACGCCTAATGCTAACATTTTAGAGGAGATGATTATCACGGCCACAGAAAGTAAAGGTTTAACTTCTACTTCAGTGATTAATCGCCAAGCGATGGAACATTTGCAACCTTCAAGCTTTACGGATCTTATGGAATTATTGCCAGGTGGTCAAGCAAAGGATCCTATCTTGACAAGTGTTAACCCTGTGCTATTACGTGAAAATGGCAGTAGTGGTTATAATACCAGTTCCTTGGGAGTTCAGTTTATGATGGATGGGAATGTGCTTAATTCTAATGCGGATCTACAAGTATCCTCAAATACAACATCAGGTCCTCTTGGCAAAACTTCTCACATAGGTATTGATATGCGTAGTATTGCTACCAATGATATTGAAAGTGTTGAAGTGATTCGCGGTATTCCTACAGCTGCCTATGGTGATTTAACCTCAGGATTGATTAAAATCAATAGAAAGGTTGGGTATACTCCTTTACAAGCTCGCTTTAAAGTGGATGGCTTTAGTAAATTGTATTATGTAGGAAAGGGAATTGATACCAAAAGTGGTTGGAGGCTGAATGCAAGTGTTGATTTTTTAGATGCTAAAAGTGAACCGCGAAATGTACTTGAGAATTATAAGAGAGTTTCTGCTTCACTTCGTTCGGAGAAAGCATGGACTTTGAATGATACGGAGTTAGTTTGGAAATCCAATCTTGATTATAGTGGAACGATCGACAATGATAAGTTTGATCCTGATACAGGTTTTGACCGTACAGATTCTTATAAGAATAGTAAACAATACTTTTCATTAGGTAATAATTTACAATTGAACTTCCCAGAATATGCGGTGTTTAATAATGTAAAATTGAATACATACATCTCTCAAGGAATAGAGGATATCAAAGGAAGTGTCTTTGTTCAACAAAGTGGGCGAAATGCCATACCTATATCAAACGAGACAGGAGTTAACGAAGGTGTTTTTCTACCTTCTTCTTATGTGTCAAACTACAAGACGCAAGGAAGACCTCTGAACATAAATACAACTTTACAAACTACTTTGGGGTTTGTCACAGGGGGGATTAGTCATGAGATTGAATCCGGTATTGAATTTAGATATTCTAAAAACAACGGAGATGGTGAGGTCTACGACCCTATGTTACCTCCAACATTAGGTGTTGTAAAAAGACCAAGACCTTTTAAGGATATACCTGCTTCACAATTATTAGCTGCCTATATTGGAGATAGAATGGAGTATGACTTGGGAGCACATCACTTACAATTATACGGAGGACTTCGCATGTCTAAAATGTTAGGTATTAGCAAGGACTTTAGTATTAGTGACCGCGTTTTTGTAGAGCCACGTGTCAATTTTCAATGGGGATTACCTGAGGTGAAGATAGGGAATGATTTTTTGAAAACAGATATCACTGTAGGATATGGTGAACTCTATAAACAACCTACTCTGGCATTGTTATATCCACAAGATAGATATTTTGATATGGCTCAAGTAAGTTATTATGATCCACAAAATGATAACTACTATGCTCAATTTTATACGTATAGAATGTCTTTGCAAAATCAAAGCCTGATTGGAGCAAAGAATATCAAACGCGAGATTAGACTGGATTTAGCTTATAATAAACATAAATTCTATATTACTTACTTCGACGAAAAGATGTCAACAGGTTTTAGAGATATGACACAGTTTATGGGGTTTGAATACGATCGATATGAAGCTAAGGATATCGTGTGGAATGACGAGTTAGGCCGCCCTAACTTAGATAGTTCCACTTCTACCAATAAGCAAGTAATGTCACAGTATTCTCATACCGAAAACGGTAGTAATACTTTTAAAACAGGGATTGAATTTGGATATAGTTCTCCGCGATTCGAAAGTATTAATACTCGTTTTACTTTGAATGGAGCTTGGTTTAAAACTACTTATTCAAATAGCGCTCCTATTTTGCATAGACCTGGTCTATCTGTAAATGGTCAAGAGTTTTTATATGCCGGTATATATGCTGATGATAATGGGTATAGAAGGTCTTCGTTAGTTTATAACTTGGTTGTAGATACTTATTTACCAAGCTTAGATATGAATATTTCAGCTTCTCTACAAGGTGATTTGTTTAGAAGAGATTTGAATTTGAATCGAGTGGCAGCTCCTTATGCTTATATAGGTATTGATAATGTTGTACATGAGTATACTGAAGAGAGTATGAAGGATCCAATGCTTCAACATTTAGTTAGAAATGTTTCGAGCACTGACGGGATGGAGAAACGCACGCCTTTTACTTTTAATGCAAACTTTAAGATTTCTAAGCGAATATATAAGTCTGTAAAAGCGTCAATGTTTGTTAATCGACTATTTACGCATTATGAATCTTATACCTTCAACGGTGTGAAAGTTAATAGAAAAGATGATAGTGGTCCCTATTTTGGAATGGAAATCAATTTTAATATTTAGAAAATGAAATTTAGACAAATATATTTAGCTGTTTTATTAACAGTAATGAGCTTAACTGTTAGCTCTTGTCTTAGTGATGATAACGCAACTGAATTAACTCAGAATGCCGTTGTTTCTATGACATTTAAAGTTGATGATGTTAAGGAAATTAAAGAGTTAGAAGTCGAATTTACCGAGGTGAATACAGGGATGAAGACAATCGAAAAGGCTGAGAATACGCCTTATTTTTCAGTTGCGCTTCCAGTGGGATCCTACCGAATGTCTTCGGAAGGTATTGGTATTCTTGAGGATGGTGAAGAAGTAATTTTAGGTAGCAAAAACGAGATGCTTGATATTACAAGTCAAGTAACGAATGTGAATATCAAATTGACAGTTAAACAATTTACTGATGATTTTATTTTTGAAGAATTATTTTACACTGGTTTTCAGACCAATGAAGGAAAATCATACCAAACGGGTAGGTATTTTAAAATTGTCAATAATACAGATAGAGTGCTCTATGCAGATGGATTGTTAATCGCTCAATCTGACTTCATGACTACACGCGATAATAAAGAAACCCCATTCATTTTAGATGAGGCATTTGTTTGTCAATCTGTTATGATGCTACCTGGTAATGGAACGGACTATCCTGTTGAACCTGGTGACTTTATCGTTATTGCAGACAATGCACAGAATCACAACCTGCCCAATGTGGCTGGACCTGACTTAACAAAAGCTGACTTTGAGTTTCCAACTTTAGACGGTCCAAAAGTGCAGCCAGATAATCCAAGTGTACCAAACGTTGATGTAATTTATACAAAAATGAATTTTGGTATGTTTGTCATGCATGACCGTGGTTATACAGGTTATATTATTGCTCGTTTTCCTGATGGAGAAAGTGTTGATAGTTGGTTAAGTGAGCACAAGTATGACTATTCTTACTTGACTGGATCTGGAAAAGAGCAGAGTTTTAGTCGCTATAAAATTCCAAATAATTGGATATTAGATGGTGTGAATAATAGTATTCCTGATAAGCTGGAGCGTTTGGTTACAAGTGCTGGTATTGATAGTGGTTTTACTTACTGTGCAACATCGGATGGTGATAAGGGAAGATATGGTAAATCGGTGCGTAGAAAAGGTTTAGGACAGAATGAATTTGGAAGAGAAGTATATAAAGATACCAATAATTCATCAGTTGATTTTGTTCCCGAATCAAGAGCGTCTTTACTAGATGGAATTATTCACAATTAAAGAAGGACAAGATTGAAGAAGATTGTTGTAAATAGTATCAGTGGTTTATTTGTTTTTATCTTATCACTGCAGACTTACGCTCAGCACGTAGTTGCGGATAGTCTTTATATTAATAGAGAACTACAAACGAACGTGTACACTGAATTTGGAAAGGAGTTCTTTGCTAATCGCTCGTATATGTATTCGGCAATTCCCTTGTCGTATTCTGAATTGAATATGAATTATCAGTCTGATCGGAAAGATGCTTATTTGGTACAAGATGGTGATGGATTAGACGCTTTTAGTGTCAATACTTTTTCTTACCAAAGATTGAAAGGGAACAAAGTTATTTGGGGTGGTGCTTCATATAAGAATCAAAAGCAAAAGAATATGATGTGGAATGAAAATATGGATAGGCATATTTTGGGTCCTTATGTTGTAGGGGATTCTATTGGTGGTACGATGAAGCAAGATATTTATCACTTTAGTGGAGGTATTGCTAAGGAATGGCGGAAATTTACACTTGGTGCTGAGGTTACTTATACGGCAAAAAGCGGTTATAGGGAAGTGGATCCAAGACCTAAAAATACCGTTTCTGATTTGAAGGTGCACTTAGGTATTACCTATAATGTCTTTAAAGATTACGAGATTGGTGTATATACTCATTTGAATAAGTATTCACAAAACTCAAGTTTGAAGTTTGTAAACTTATTAGGTAAACCAATCGCTTATCATCTGACAGGCTTGGGATCTTATAATTACTATTTTAGCTCGGCTGTTGATATGACTAATTTATACGAAGGTTTTGGTTATGATGTTGGAGGTACCATTGCTAAGAATAAGGGGAAAGATTTTGTGATTCAAGGAGCTTTTGGCAAATTTCAAGTAGATAAAGGGATAGGCAGTTCTCCTGCAAAAGATATGTCTAAATTGGAAACCAAAAAGTATACAGTAAGTGCTGTTAAATACATTGATTTTGAACAACATCGCCTTGGAGCTAAAGTAAGTTACCTCTTGAGTGAATCGAGAGGAACAGAGTATTTTTATTCGAAAGTCGAAAAATTAGAGACCAAGATTGCAGAGAAAGAGTTGTATAAATTTGTACGCAGCGACATTTATACTTCTATTTTCTATCAGTATAGTACTGCTTTAAGTAGATTCACTGTTACTCCGCTATTTGGAGTGGAACAAACAGATGAAAAAAGAAGGGATACACAAGTTAAACAACGATTTACATATATTCATTTAGGTATTGAAGTAGATTATTTGAGAAGTATTAATACTTCAAGTACAATTAGTCTAAAACCGTATTTTAAGGTTAGAAACTTAAAAGAAACAACAGAAAGATTGAAAGAGTTCCACTATAGCCCTGCTATGAATCAATGGGTTAAACAGGACTATATGATTAACTCTGCAAATTATTTTAATTGTGGCTTAGTAGTTAGATATGATTTTAAAGTACAGAACTTACCTAATATTTTTGTACAAACTCAATTTGAACAGGTTAAATATAATGTGAATGAAACAAACAATTTCGTTAGTGCAACCTTAGGGGTTACATTTTAATGAATTGTTATTTAATAAAATAATTAATGAAAAAGATAGTTTATTTGTTATCTGGAGTCATGGCTTTTGGACTGGTTAGTTTTAGTTCTGAGTTTACAAGTGTTTTGTGGAGTGATACTCCTGATTACACTAAAATAGTGGAAATGTACAAGAAACCGATTAATGAGTGGCCGAAGCCAACGATTGATCCGGGAGTAGAGTGGAGTGAATTTTCAAGTATTAAAAGAGATACAGCTTATTTTGTAGATCAGGCTAAGCCAGAAGTATTGTTGGGAAGAATGTTGTTTTTCGATCCTAAGCTGTCTAAATCTAATCAAATATCTTGTAGTTCTTGTCACGATCCTGAAATGGGATGGACTGATAGACGTATGGTAGGATTAGGACATGATCATTTAAAAGGGGCACGCAATACACCTTCTTTGTATAATACAGCCGAGCGTACTTCTTATTTTTGGGATGGTAGAGCAAACTCTTTAGAAGAACAAGCAAATGGACCTTTGAGCGCTCATAATGAAATGGCAATGGACGTAGTTGAATTACCTGCAAAAATGAGTAAAATTGAAGGCTATAAAAAGTACTTTATTGATGCTTTTGGAGATGATAAAATTACATACGATCGAATTGTAGGTGCAATTGCCTCATTTCAACGTACAATTAAAAGTCAACCAAGTAGAGTAGATGCTTTCATGGATGGAAAATACAATGCCCTAACGGAAGATGAGATTTACGGAATGCATTTATTCAGAACGAAAGCTCGTTGTATGAATTGTCACCACGGACAGTACTTTACAGACGAATCCTTTCACAATATTGGTTTGACGTATTACAAACGTAAATTCGAAGACCTGGGAAGATATGTCGTAACTAATAATCCTGATGATGTAGGTAAGTTTAAAACTCCTGGACTTCGAGATTTGTTGAATACAAGACCTTGGATGCACAATGGTTTGTTCGATGACTTAGAAGGTATTGTGAATATGTATAATAGTGGGATGCATATGATTGATCCTAAGCCTGAGCAAAAATTAGCAGATCCTCTTTATCCTGTGACTGATTCTTTGATGAAGCCTTTAGAATTAAGTAAATCTGAAATAAAATCTTTAGTGTCTTTTCTTGAGGCACTGTCAGGTAGTAAGTTTAAGATGAGACGTCCTGAGTTTCCTATAGAATAGTAAGAAGGTGGTTATTTTAACTACCTTTTTTTGGCTGTAAACAGAGTTATCTTAAATCTTGCTTTGCTGTTAAGGATAAAATAGGAAAGGGATAGGATAAACTTCTATGGACATTGTTATTTCTCTATGGATAGAGCATGTACAGTCATTTATATCAAAAAAAGGTTTCTTACAATAAAGTGTAGAAACCTTTTTTTATGTAAATGCAAGAGCTATGACAAAAAGATTATAGTAAAATGTCTGTTATATCTTATTAAAAAAACGTACTATATCTGTTATTATTGTTAAATTAGAGGATATTTAAAGTTATAGTTATGTCGTTACAAATCTATCCAGAGTATCCTTTGGATGAGTTAGAACAATTATTGATAAATGGAGTAAAAGTTCCTTATGGTGAATTCTTAGTTTACAAGGATATAGTGGATGCGCTAAGTGATAGCCCTCACGATTGGTACGTGTGGTATAGTATGAAGTTGCCGTTCCACGATAATTCAATGATCAAGAGAGTAAAAGCAGATGCAGAGCTCGATTTTATTATTGTCTCTAAATTTGGAATTATTGTCATGGAGGTGAAGGGAGGAAATATTTCTGTTGATCAAGGCCGTTTTTGTTATAAAGATGGCAAACGAAAAAAGTGGTTGAACCAAAATCCATTTGAACAGGTTAAAGGATATAAGTATACTTTAATGAATAAGGTTTTTCCAAGCTTTAAGCATATTGCTTTTTGTGAAGCTGTTTCTTTTCCTACTACAATGATTCCCATTGAAAATACAATCTATGATTCTAAATTGATTTATAGTGAGTACACCAAAAGAAATAAATACAAGAATATTGAAAAGTTTTTAATGCACATTTATGATTATTCGAAACATAAATTAGAAAGTATTCATCCAATTCGCTTTTCCAATTTAACTCCTGGAGAGATTGAGACTATCGTCAATACTTTTAACCCTGTCGTATCGGATACAAATGTGTTCCAAAGTCGTGATTCTCTCGCTTGGTTGAAAGAACGCAATCTTGATATTTTGTATTCGCTATCTGAAAACCCAAGGCTAATGATTGAAGGTGCTCCTGGTACAGGTAAAACGACAATGGCAATGGCCTATGCTGAAATGCAAGTTGGTCGTAAAGGTATTTACTTGTGTTGGAATTTGCTTCTGTGTGGTTATAATGCTCAACGATTTAAGGAACTGAAAGTGAATATTGACTGTATGACATTTACGCAGTTCGTCATTGAGAATTTGCCAAATGTAAATGAGAGTGATTTGTATTATTTAGAACCAAGTAAGTTTGCTGCATATATTCGTGAAACAATTGACTACTTACAAGATAGTGGTAAATTGCCAAATTACGATTTTATGATTATTGACGAAGCGCAGGATCTATTCGATCGCAACTTACACTTGATGATGCATAAGTTATGTGGTGATCACAATGGAATGAAGCAAGGTAATATCATGTTGCTATATGACCTGGATCAAAGTTTTTCACTTTTCGGAAGGGATGTTACGGATTATGCTTATTTCTTGAAAGAGTATTTTACACACTTTAAACTTCACAAAGTTAGACGTAGTGCTCAAAAGACACAGATTAGGAAAATTGCTGAACATATACAGAGTCATCCTGAAGACTGGGATGATGTTACAACACATCATGAGTATGATGAAATTGAACTCAGGTCTTTTGATACTCGAGATGAATTGAAATATGCTATGGAGGAAATTATAAAGAATATAAATGACCCAAGTTCCTCTTTAATGGCAGAAGATGTTATTGTTCTCGTTCAAAGTAAAGTTTGGCAGCGTAAGAATAACGTTGCAGATTTGATATTGGAAATGGGAATGGAGGAGCTTACGATTGAGAACCTTAGTTTAAAGCCTAATAAACTTCAATATACTACTGCAGTTAAGTTTAAAGGACTGGAGCGTAAACACGTTATCTTAATTGTGGATAAACCTAATAAGTTGACGCCATATGAATGGTACATAGGTTGTACACGTGCTATTGAGAATTTGTGTATTTGGCAATTACATACTTATGAAGAACATGATGGAAATGGGGAAGATGCCTATAAACGCCGTAAAGCTTAAATCTGAAATATTGATTGAAAGACTACGGTGGTAGTATATCTGTGCAATTAGTTGGAAACGCGAAGTGTTTGCTTTAAAACTATTTAGTGTATGGTTGAAAATTGTAAGAATACTTGAGGCAAAAAGAATATAAGAAATCTCAGGGATATTATTTATGCTGTTTCTATTTTGGAAAATAGGATTAATGCTTTCTTTGTGAGATTGTCTAAAGGTGTTTTATCACCTGATTACAGTTTATGTAAAGATCTTCAATGGTTGTCTTATTAGAAGTATGATAGCGATTTCCTTTATCTGTAGATGGAGAACGGTATACTAAAGTTTGTTGAAGGAATTAAGTTTAAACTGCTTGTTCTTCCCATTCTCGCTATTAAAAGAAAGTTACTTAGAAGTATTTATTAGAAATTAGTATTTAATATTAAAGGGATAATGTAGTATAATGTCTCTACTTAGCTTTGTAACGATGGATGATTGAATAGGTATTGTAACAGTAGTTAAGGAAATAAGATTAGATATCGTAATAGGACATCTGTTCAAGTAAACTGAAAAGGCTTGACTATTTATATTGTCAATTAAAAC
>NZ_WSPP01000120.1:0-1008 GCF_009767705.1 Myroides sp. LoEW2-1
GCAAAAAAAAGCTATAAAAAAAGAGATAGGATTAGTATATTTAAGGTTCTGAATCACAAATATTTAACTAAAACTATCTCTATGTTATCTACAGACAAAATTACTGAAATTTATTATGAAGTCGATGAATTTTTTAAAGCATATTCAAATGTTTTGCAATCTCATAGTATTGAATCAGATAGTACAAAGAAAAAACGTAATCGAAAGTCAACACTTAATGCAAGTGAAGTAATGACTATTTTGATTTTATTTCATGATAGTGGTTTTAGATGTTTAAAACATTATTATATTGATTATGTAAAAGTTCATATGCAAAAGGAATTTCCTAAAACTGTTTCTTATAATCGCTTTGTAGAACTACAAAAAACGGTTATTGTACCTTTAGGAATCTTCTTAAAATCTAATAGATTAGGCAAATGTACAGGAGTTTCATTTATAGATTCTACTCCTTTAAGAGTGTCACACATTAAAAGAGAAAAGCAGCATAAAACATTTAAGAATATAGCAACAAAAGGTCAGTGTTCTATTGGTTGGTTTATGGGGTTTAAACTTCATTTAATTATAAATGATAAAGGTGAAATACTTGATTTCTTATTAACTCCAGCCAATGTTGATGATAGAAAACCTTTAAAAGAATTGAATTTTCATAAACGTATTTTTGGTAAACTCTTTGGAGATAAAGGATATATCAGTAAAGATCTTTTTGAACAAATGTTCGTTGATGGAGTACATTTAGTTACTAAAATCAAAAAAAACATGAAGAACTCAATGATGCTACTTGCCGATAAAATACATTTAAAGAAAAGAGCACTTATTGAAACTGTAAATGATGAATTAAAGAATATGTGTCAAGTAGAACATACAAGACACAGATCCTTTAATAATTTTATAGCAAATATGTTAGCTGCTTTGATTACATATTCATACTTCCCGAAAAAGCCTTCTATTAATAATATTAACGACATTATTGATCAAAATAGACTAATAGCTTAAGTCGAACTCACGTTA
>NZ_WSPP01000121.1:0-14044 GCF_009767705.1 Myroides sp. LoEW2-1
TATAAGTCTAAAACTCGTTTTAATTGCAAGAACTTTTAATCTAAGAGAAAAGTAACGTTTTATATAATACAAAAGAGGGTGACCTTTTGGGACACCCTCTTTGTTTTATAAAATAAGATATCTTAATAAATCCCTCTGAATAAAACACTTATAATACACTATAAACTTTTACTATCACAACTACTGTTTCGCAGCAGATAAAGGCTTATTTTTGTAAGGCAATAAAAAAAACAATTATGTCTACACAGAAAAACAACTTTCTGTTTCTTGTCTATTTAGCAGGGCTTAGTATCATCGGCTTTTTAGCCACAGATATGTATTTACCTGCATTTGACACAATGAAGCAAGATTTGAATACATCTAAGAGTACTATTGGTGCGAGTTTAACGCTTTTTTTGGGAGGATATTCTATCGCACAATTGCTTTGGGGGCCAATAGCAGATAAATATGGAAAACCCAAAGCCATACTAACAGGTCTAAGTATTTTTGCGATATCCTCTTTGTTTATATACTTTACTTCTAATGTAAATGTATTATTGGCCTTAAGATTAGTACAAGCCATTGGAGTATGCGCTGCAGCTGTATGCTGGCAAGCTTTAGTGATTGAACGCTATCCAAGCGATCAGACCAACAAAGTATTCGCAAGCATTATGCCTTTAGTAGCTCTATCTCCTGCCCTTGCTCCACTACTTGGGGTCTACTTATTACAACACTTTGGTTGGAGATCAATATTCATTTCTTTGGCCATTATAGCAGCGCTGTTAATGCTATACACCTTAAGGCTAAAATCACCCAAAAAACAAGCCAATACAGACGACGCTACAGAACAAGAGCCCGTGAGTTACCTTAGTATATTAAAATCACAGAAATACTTGGGTAATGTCATGATTTATGCTTTCTGTTCAGGTGCTTTCTTTGCATGGCTAACTGGATCTCCTTTCTTTTTAAAAGAATTAGGATATAATGAAAGTCAAATTGGCTTTAGTTTCGTTCCTCAGACTATTGCCTTTTTAATTGGAGGTTATGGTTACAGAGTATTATCCAGCAAAATGGACGGAAGAAAACTAATACCAGGATTAATGATCACCTTTACACTTTGTGTTGTTGCTCTACTGTTATTAGCAGTATTCACCACACCAACCTTAGTTATATTATTGATCCCATTTTGCTTAATGGCTTTAGTTAATGGAGCGTGCTATCCCATAGTAGTTGCCGAAGCTTTAAAACCATTTGCTGCTAATTCAGGTAAGGCTGCAGCTTTACAAAACACGCTTCAACTGGGGGTATGTTTTCTTACCAGCGCAGCTGTATCACTGTTCTCTCACAAAGCATTATTAGCAACCACAATTGTAATGGCCAGTACCATTGTATTCGTATTTATTGGGTATAAGCTATCTTTAAAAAGCAAATAACATCCTACATTATATCAATTAAAAAGGCTTCCTCTAGGAAGCCTTTTTTGTTTTTTAATTATTAAGCTACAGAGCAAAATTCTAATATCACACCAATATACTCAAAAAAAAAGGACAGCTTTAAAAGCCATCCTTTTTACCCATTTTATCTATACTCCAGTTAAGATACATCTACTGTTGTAGCTTCAGCAATTTTCTTATAAGTTCCGTTTTCTAATTTCTCACGGATTGCTTCATAAGCTGCTAATGTCTCATCAATATCTTCTTGTGTATGAGTAGCAGTAGGAATCATTCTCAATAAAATGATACCTTTTGGAATCACTGGGTAAACTACAATTGACAAGAAAATACTGTAATTTTCTCTTAAGTCATTTACCATTACCATTGCCTCAGGAATACTTCCTTCTAAGTAAACAGGAGTTACACAAGTGTTAGTATCACCAATGTTAAATCCTCTTTCTTTCAGTCCATTTTGAAGCAGGTTTACATTCTCCCACAATTTAGCTTTTAATGAAGGGTTAGTTCTTAAAAGCTCTAAACGTTTCAATGCTCCTTTAGTGAAAATCATTGGAAGTGATTTTGCAAACATTTGAGAACGCAAGTTATATTTTAAATAATCAATTACATCTTGATCAGCTGCAACGAAAGCACCTATTGAAGCCATTGACTTTGCAAATGTAGAGAAGTAAACATCAATTCCATCTTGACATCCTTGCTCTTCTCCAGCTCCAGCTCCAGTTTCTCCTAAAGTACCAAATCCGTGAGCATCATCTACTAATAAACGGAAATTAAATTGCTCTTTCAAAGCAACGATTTCTTTCAATTTACCTTGTTGACCACGCATACCGAAAACACCTTCAGTGATCACTAAAATACCTCCACCTGTTGTTTCAGCCATTTTAGTAGCGCGCTCTAAGTTTTTAACTAAGCTATCAATATCATTATGTTGGTAAGTAAAACGTTTTCCCATGTGAAGACGTACACCATCGATAATACAAGCATGAGAATCAACATCATAAACAATTACGTCATTTTTAGTTACTAATGCGTCAATGATAGACACCATTCCTTGGTAACCAAAATTCAATAAATAAGCTGCCTCTTTCTTCACAAATGAAGCTAACTCATTTTGTAATTGCTCGTGTACTGAAGTATGTCCTGACATCATACGTGCCCCCATAGGGTAAGCTGCTCCATATTCTGCTGCTGCTTCAGCGTCAACTTTTCTTACTTCTGGATGATTTGATAACCCTAAATAGTCATTTATACTCCAGTTAATAACCTCTTTTCCATGAAACATCATACGATTTGACAAAGGTCCTTCTAATTTAGGAAAAACATAATATCCTTCTGCTTGTGATGCCCATTTTCCTAAAGGTCCCTTATTTTTCTGTATTCTGTCAAATAAATCGTTTACCATAATATAACTATGTTTTAAAAAACAAATGCAAAATTAATGATATTTTGTATGCTTTCATAATAAATTGCCGACAAATTAATTCAATTCAATAGGCAAATCGCTGTTAATAAATTCTTTTTAAGTATATTAACACAATCGTGTTTTGCGACTTAAAGCATACTTTCTATCTCTTTAATGCAACAAATCTAAATAAAAAAATAAAACCTTTCGCGTAAGAAAGGTTTTAATATACTATTTTAATACAAACTTGGATATAAACCTGGATTTGCTTCATGCATGATTTGATAAACTTTTTCAAATACATCTTCCACTTGAGGTTTACTAAAGTAGTCCCCATCAGTACCATAAGCTGGACGATGTGCATGAGAAGTCAAAGTTTGTGGCTCACTATCTAAGTGGCGATATCCTCCTTGTTCTTCTAATACTTTTTGCAATATATAAGCTGATGCTCCACCTGGTACATCTTCATCTACTACCAACAATCTATTTGTCTTAGCAAGACTCTTAACGATATCGTGCTGGATATCGAATGGCAACAATGACTGCGCATCGATAATCTCAACTTCTATCCCTACTTCCAACAACTCTTTTGCTGCTTGTTCTACAATACGCAAAGTAGAACCATAGGATACAATAGTAATATCTTTACCCTTAGCTATTGTCTCCACTACTCCAATAGGAGTGCGTATATCAGCTAAGTTTGTCGGCATTTTCTCTTTCAGGCGGTATCCGTTAAGACACTCAATAAGCAAAGCTGGCTCATCTGACTGCATTAAAGTATTGTAGAATCCAGCTGCTTTAGTCATGTTTCTCGGTACCAACACGTGCATCCCGCGAATTGCGTTTATAATCATCCCCATAGGTGAGCCAGAATGCCAAATACCCTCTAAGCGATGTCCACGTGTTCTAACAATCAATGGCGCTTTTTGACGGCCCACTGTTCGGTATTGCAACGTTGCTAAATCATCACTCATGATTTGAATAGCATATAGCAAATAATCCAGGTATTGAATTTCAGCAATTGGCCTAAGTCCTCTCATAGCCATACCGATTCCTTGACCTAAGATAGTTGCCTCGCGAATCCCCGTATCCGAAACTCTGTTGATGCCATGTTTTTCCTGAAGTCCTTCTAACCCTTGGTTAACATCACCAATATTACCAGAATCCTCACCAAAAACCATGACGTTTTTATAACGGGTTAACAACTGATCAAAATTATCTCTAACAATAATACGAGCATCTACCTCCTCAGCTGTCTCATCATAAGTTGGTTTTACCTCAGCAATAGCATCTGCCTTCAATCCAGATTCACTCATCAAATGTGAGCTGTACTTGGGCTGTATCTTTGCATAATAATTTTCAATAAACGCAATCAAAGTTGCTTTGATTGGCTCTGAAATCACCATGCGCATTGCTTTTCGAGCAACTGTGATAATATCTTTGCGAATCGGCTCTTTTATACCTGCCAGATCATTGGCATACTTTTGCAAGAAAACTTTATTTGAACTTGATGCTGCAACTGTATTCAAAACAGCCACTAACTCATTTCGCTCAGCTACAATTGGATCCAAATAAGCTTTCCACGCTGCTTTCTTACCATCCAATACTTGTTTCTTCAAGTCTTTATCCAATAGATCTAATTCTTCTGTTGTTGCAATATTAGATTCAATCATCCAATTTCTCATTTGCAACACACAGTCTTTTTCTGCTTCCCAAGCAAGGCGTTCTTTACTTTTGTAACGCTCATGCGAACCAGAAGTAGAGTGCCCTTGTGGCTGAGTCAATTCTTGAACGTGAATAAGCACAGGAACGTGTTCCTCACGCGCAATCTTAGACGCCTTGGCATAAGCTTCAATCAGTGCAGGATAATCCCACCCCAATACGCGAATAATCTCATACCCGTTTGCTTTCTCATCTCTTTGAAATCCTTTTAAGATTTCTGATATGTTCTCTTTTGTAGTTTGATACTTTGCGTGAACTGAAATACCATATTGATCATCCCACACACTCATCACCATTGGTACTTGTAATACCCCAGCGGCGTTAATTGTTTCAAAGAACAACCCTTCCGAACTTGATGCATTTCCAATAGTACCCCACGCCACTTCATTTCCATTTACTGAAAAAGTATTTGACTCATCTGCTTGTGGAAATTCTCTATAGTATTTTGAAGCCTGTGCTAATCCTAATAAACGAGGCATCTGCCCGGCTGTAGGAGATATGTCAGCACTTGAATTCTTTTGTTGTGTCAATTTATTCCAGTTGCCATTCTCATCAATACTGTGAGTTGCAAAGTGCCCCCCCATTTGACGACCTCCTGACATAGGATCGTGCTCTATATCTGCATGACCAAACAATCCTGCGAAAAACTGTTCTATCGTCAACTGACCTATTGCCATCATAAAAGTCTGATCGCGGTAGTATCCAGATCTAAAGTCTCCATTTTGAAATGCTTTAGCTAGCGCTAATTGTGGCACTTCTTTTCCATCACCAAAGATTCCGAACTTCGCTTTACCTGTTAGCACTTCACGTCTACCAAGCAAACTACATTCTCTACTGATTTTGGCAATTGTATAATCTTGAATTACCTCTTTCTTGAAATCTTCAAAAGAAAGAGCTTTATTTTTTCCGTTTTGACTCATTGTAAAAAACACTAATTTACTGGTTACGAATATAAAATTTTATCAAGAAAAAAGCTAATTTAGAATACCTCTTTATCACAAATTAATACGCACATACATTAAACTATTGACAAAAAAAAGCACAAAAAATTATACATACCAAAAATCTGTCTTAAATTAAAACATCTCATTAAATATTTAACAATACCTTAAAACAAAAAAGCACCCTGAGTAGGGTGCTTTTACTATTAAATTATAGTCAATACTGATTCTAAATCAAATCTTACTTTTTTCATTGGAGCTAACCAATCATTTTGATGATCTCGCTCGCCTAATGCTAATATAGTAACACTCTTTAGACCTCGCTTGTCAAGTCCCAAAATCTCATCTAATTGATCGTTGAAAAAACCTTCCATAGGCGAAGAATCAATCTTTAACTCCGCAGCTGCCGCAATAGCTATACCCAATGCAATATAAGCTTGTCTTGCCGCATGCTCGAATTGCTGTTGCTTTGTCAAACTTCCAAAGTGAGCCTTTAGCCCATCTCTATACTGGTTCATCTCCCCTGACTTCATCTCGCGAACAAGCTCCATATTTTTAAACACATTATCCATGCGCTGATCAGTATAAGAATCCCATGCTGCAAAAACCAATAAATGAGAACACTCCTTTACTTGTGGTTGATTCATAGCAATAGGCACTAACTTTTCTTTTAACTCTTGATTTTTAATTAAAATCATTTCAACTGGCTGTAAACCGCTTGAAGTAGGAGCTAATCGAGCTGCTTCTACAATTTGCATCACTTTCTCATCAGCCAATTTGACTTGATTATTGTAACGCTTAGTAGCATAACGCCACTTTAAGTTTTCTAATAAATTCATAATCTAACTATTAACTACTACTTAGCTAAAAAAGCTAATACATTTTTTTCAATTCGCGTGTGGATATCAGTGACATCTGCTTTTACAAAAGGCTCACCGATAATTTGCTCATAGAGCTCAATATAACGCTCAGAAACTGAATTGACATATTCCTGAGTCATATCAGGAACTACCTGCCCTTGTTTACCTTGAAAGTCATTAGCTATCAACCACTGTCTTACAAACTCCTTAGAAAGTTGTTTTTGAGGCTCTTGTTTTTCTTGGCGCTCTTCATAGCCCTCAGCATAAAAATAACGCGAAGAATCTGGTGTGTGAATCTCATCAATTAATACAATCTCACCTTGCTTTGTCTTGCCAAATTCATATTTTGTATCTACTAAGATTAACCCTCGTTGCTCAGCTATTTCACTTCCTCTTGCATACAAAGCACGGGTATATTGTTCTAAAACTAAATAATCTTGTTCCGACACAATTCCCTTTGAGATGATATCTTCTCTGGAGATATCCACATCGTGCAACCCTAACTCCTCTTTTGTTGAAGGTGTAATAATTGGCTGTGGCAATTTGTCGTTTTCCTTTAAGCCTTCTGGTAAAGTTACACCACATAAAACTCTTTTTCCTTGCTTGTACTCACGAGCTGCATGTCCTGCTAAGTATCCGCGGATAACCATTTCTACTTTAAAAGGTTCACACACATGCCCCACCGCAACATTGGGATCTGGGGTAGCCACCAACCAATTGGGAACGATATCCCTTGTCATCTGCATAAATTTAGTGGCAATTTGATTCAAAATTTGTCCTTTGTAAGGAATACCCTTAGGCATAATCACATCAAAAGCAGAAAGTCTATCTGTAGCTATCATAACCAATAGGTCATCATTGATATTGTAAACCTCTCTTACTTTTCCGCGATAAACAGACTTTTGATTTGGAAACTCAAAGTTTGTTTTTGTGATTGTATTATTCATATAAATTTAGTTGTGTAGTTCTTTTGTTTAGTACGCCAATAAATCTTTTAGCGCTTGTTCAAATCTACCTTTAGGCAGATATTGTTCTTCTAAAGCTTTCACAAATGGAATGGCTGTTTCAATACTGGCTACTCGTTTAACTGGAGCATCTAAGTACTCAAAACAGTTTTCCATTATCATTGCCGATAGATCACTTGCAATACCTCCAAACATGGAATCTTCTTGCAAAATTATAACTTTATTCGTTTTCTTGACAGAATTAAATACAGTTTCTGTATCCAAAGGCTGCAAAGTACGCAAATCTATTAAATCTGCTTTTATTTGCGGATTTGCATCTAATATTTCTAAAGCCCAATGAACACCTGCCCCGAAAGTAACAATGCTCACCTGCTCTCCTTCTCGCAATAATGATGCCTTTCCAAAAGCAAGGGTATAATAATCTTTTGGTACATCTTGATATATACTTCTATACAAGAGCTTGTGTTCAAAGAATATAACGGGATTCGGATCGTTAATAGCTGTATTCATCAATCCTTTCGCATCAAAAGGAAAAGCGGGATATACAACCTTTAGCCCTGGTGTTTTGGTAAACCAAGCCTCATTGGTCTGAGAGTGAAATGGTCCTGCTTGTGTTCCACCACCACAAGGCATACGCACTACCACATCTGCCTTCTCATTCCATCTATAGTGTATTTTAGCCAAATAATTGACAATCGGATTAAAGCCTGTTGACACAAAATCTCCAAATTGCATCTCCATAATTGCTTTACCTCCATTGATAGAATATCCCATCGCCGCTGACACTACAGCACTCTCGCAAATTGGAGTGTTTCGAATACGCGCTTTGCCAAACTTATCGACAAATCCGTCAGTTACTTTAAAAGCCCCTCCATACTCTGCTATATCTTGGCCCATGATAATTAAATTATCATGACGCTCAAATGATTGCATCAATCCCTGCGAAATAGCATCTATTAATCGAATATTAGCTACCTCTCCCCCTGGTTTTACTTCTTCATACTGGTAAGGCGCATACATATCAGCTAACTCTGTGGTTAAATCTGCCACAATTTCAGGCTCTTGCTGTACTACTTGCCAATCTTTATCAATCTCTTTTTTAAACTCCTCTCTCAACTGCTGGTCCATTGCTTCTGATAAGACCCCTATTTGTTTTAGATACAATCTGTAATTCTCCAATGGATCTTTCTTTTCCCACATATCCATGAGCTCTTGTGGTACATACTTGGTCCCACAGGCTTCTTCATGTCCTCGCATTCTGAAAGTTAAAAACTCTATCAATACTGGTCTTGGATTCTCACGCATTGATTGAGCAATAGCCTGAACTTGCGTGTAAACATCCAAGATATTATTTCCATCGATAATGTGACTTTCCATACCATATCCCTTAGCTCTATCGGCTAAATGCTCACAGCGATATTGTTCATTGGTAGGTGTAGATAACCCATATCCGTTATTCTCTATCACAAATAAAACGGGAAGCTCCCATACTGAAGCAATATTTAATGCTTCGTGAAAATCGCCCTCTGAAGTTCCTCCCTCACCTGTAAATACAGCAGTGATTTTCTTTTCCTGACGCAGTTTATGTGCCAAAGCTATTCCATCAGCCACTCCCATTTGTGGTCCTAAATGAGAAATCATGCCCACAATATGATATTCTTGAGTTCCAAAGTGAAAAGAGCGCTCACGCCCTTTGGTAAACCCATTTGCCTTACCTTGCCACTGAGAAAATAAGCGATGTAGTGGAATATCTCTGGAGGTAAACACTGCTAAATTGCGATGCATCGGTAAAACGTATTCATCGGGTTGTAAAGCAGAGACAATTCCCACAGAAATAGCTTCTTGCCCAATACCAGAGAACCATTTAGACACTTTGCCTTGTCGGATTAAAATCAGCATTTTTTCCTCTACCATTCTTGGTTTGAGCAGTTTTTTATAAAGTTCAAGTAACACTTGATCTGATAAGTTTTTACGGTCGTAATGTAATTGTTTCATAATTGGTTTAATAGACTCTAAAAATAAGCAATTGCCTTTAGTAAACAAATTTATTATTCGCATCTATCAAAGAAAAAAACATCCTACTTTTGCGTTTCCCTTGGTGTTGCTATTTCGGCCTGTAACAATAGCTAAAGTACTACTTGGGAAGATTAACCCTTAGAATAACGAAGTAGAATAACACATAATTCTACTTCAATAGTTGCATAATTATTAATACTTTCGCTGGAGTTTAATCAACCCAGGCAATACGCCCTTTGTCTTTAATTCCCCAGCACACAATGAAACAGTTTCTACACAAAAAAGATATCCAAATTTCAGGCAAACGCTACTTTGTAGATGCCATGGGAGCAATGGCTTACGGGTTATTTGCAACTTTACTTGTAGGGACAATACTAAAAACCATTGGTGAGGAACTTCACATTAGCTTCTTAAAGCAAGTGGTTTGGCCTTTTGCCAATCAAGCTACAGGTCCTGTAATTGCATTGGCTATTGCTTATAGCTTAAGAGCTCCACAATTAGTTTTATTCTCCTCTGCAGTAGTTGGAGTAGCTGCTTATCAACTTGGTGGCCCACTCGGGGTTTTTATAGCTACTATCATTGCTGTGGAAATTGGGAAGGCAATTGCTGGTGAAACAAGAATTGATATAGTTATCACTCCAATTGTTACCGTTTTAACAGGTGTTGGTTTTGCCCAATTCACAGGTCCTACTGTCAACCAACTCATGCAGTGGATCGGACAAATCATTATACTCTCGACAGAATCTAATCCTTTAATCATGGGAATAGTTATAGCTGTGGTAGTAGGAATGGTTTTAACACTGCCTATTTCTTCAGCAGCTTTGTGCTTAATGTTGCAATTAGATGGTTTAGCCGCAGGTGCAGCTACAATCGGATGCTGTGCACAGATGATTGGCTTTGCTACAATTAGCTTTAAAGATAATGGCTTCAAAGGAGTGTTGGCTCAGGGAATCGGCACAAGTATGTTACAAGTACCAAACATTTATAAAAACTGGAAGATATGGATCCCACCTACTCTTTCTGCTGCTATTATAGGGCCGATAGCCATTTTGTTTTTTGATATGCAAAATACCGCTTTAGAATCTGGAATGGGTAGTTGTGGTTTAGTTGGTCAAATAGGAACCTTTAACGCCATGAAAGGCACGCATACTACCTCTTATATACTTTTGAGTATTCTGTGCTTACAGGTGCTTTTACCTATGGTATTGTCTTACTTAATTTACTTTATTATGAAAAAGAAACAGTGGATTAAAGAAGGAGATATGAAACTGTTCTAACAGTACAATGACAAGTATCTCTCTCTTTATCAAAGACACAAACTATTATTCAAGCAATCAGTTAATATAAAAAACAATTCTACAGCAGTAGCTTTTTTACTACATACAAATACTAATCAACTTATATAGTACACACTTTGATTCATAGCAGATAAATCGGAGTAAAATAAAATCTCTTTTAAATTCAGTTTAATAATATAATAGTAAGCTGTAAACAGGTGTAAAAAAATAGGGAATGCTTGATTTGATAAACCTTACAGAAAGTAGTCGAGAAAATAAATTTGGTTATGCTTTATTGTTTTTCTAAATTGAAACCTCAATCAAACACAGAAAATCTTCTGTATTGTATAAAATACAAACTCACTTATAAAGTGCTTTTTAATAAGAGCAGAATCTTTATAACCTATTTTTTTAATACATAAAACATAAAGTATGAATACCATAAAAGTCTTAAACTCTGAAGACATAAAGCAATTAGTTTCTATTGAAGAAGCAATAGAAACTGTTGTAGATGCCTATGTTGAACTATCCAATAATACAGCTGAAATGCCTGATCGAGTAATAACTGGTCTTGGTAAAGACTATCTTGATATCTTTTTTAAGCCGTCATTAATTGCTAATATTAATACCGCAGGTGTTAAACTCTTAAGTATACGCAAACAAGGTGGTGTGAACGGCCATCCTGCTATACAAGGGCTGGTGATACTAATAGACTCAGAAAATAATCTTACTCAAGCGATAATTGATGGTTCCCATCTTACTGCCTTAAGAACAGGGGGCGCCTCTGGGGTAGCAACGCGTTATTTAGCCAGAAAAGACTCATCTATAATGGCTCTATTTGGAGCTGGAGCACAAGCTTACACACAATTTGAAGCTGTATGTGCAGAAAGACCTATTAAAAAAGCCTATCTATTTGGTAGCTCTAAGACAAGTAAGTCCGTTGAAACATTCATTGAATACTACAAAGACAAATCTGATGTAGAGATTATAGCTGCAGATGACCCAGAGGTACTTGCTCATGTAGATATTATTTGTACAGTTACTCCTTCTGCAACGCCTTTATTTAAAACGTCCCATCTCAAAAAAGGAGTACATATCAACGCAGCTGGGTCCTATAGCCCAACTATGCATGAGCTGCCTGAAGATATTTTTATGAATAGTTCTTTGTTTGTAGATCACAAAGACTCTTGTTTTTCATCAACTGCAGATATTCTTGTTCCCCTTGAAAAAGAATTGTTACCTCATGAGAATTATAAAGGAGAAATTGGAGATCTTATCCTGGGTAAAATTAAGGGAAGAACAAATGACGCTGAGATAACGGTCTTTAAAAATGTTGGTATCGCAATCCAAGATCTAATTACTGCTAAATATGCCTATGACAAGGCTTGTAGAGAAAACTTAGGTACTTCGATAAGAATGTAAAAAATAGCGTTTGGATTATATAATCACAAAAGCACTTCGTTTTTATACTTTAATAGATTATCAACCCGTACTTAAATTAAAAGACGTCTCTCAATATTGACGTCTTTTTTTTACTAGTTTCATTACTTTTTCTCTTTTACATTAGTTTAATAACCTTTCTATGATTTTCATGAAAATTTTCTTGGATTTTTTGCGCTATAACGAACAATCCCAATCTTGGGAAGGCACTGTTGATAAAGTGTTGAATGGCCATTAGTAGGAAATTATCGTGTATAGAAATGGAAAAATACAATCTACAAAGATTATTGATAAATTCAGTGAGCTTAGGATCGCATATACATCCCCTGCTAATAACAAATAGACAATGAATATGTGTATGGTAAGCCCAAAATAAGAAGCTTATTGCTATGGATTTATACAGCCATGTTCATTAAAGGTATATTCAACCTCCCCGGTTTCATCTGAAATCACATAAAAAAACTCATGCATATCCCCAAATAGTTCAAATACACCAATTGCAATCCATGCTTTTTCTCCAACGACATTAAACTTTGGATTAAATTGTGCCCGAACAATGGTATTTATAAGCGAAGGATATCGCTGTTGATACTGTTTTGCTATTTGAATGGCTTCTTCCTGTGTTAATCTCATGTTATGCCAACTTATATTGTTTATTTCTAGTCACTTATTATACTGATTCTCAAAATTTTTAATGATGCAAGTATTTGCTCACCTAACTTCCGACCTTGATAAAGATAATTACAAAAATGCTCATCGACAACAAGTCTTGATAAGCTAAACAGTATTTGCCAGCACACCTTCTGTTTTCGGTTTTCGGTTCTCCCTCGCTAGCCCCTTGGCTAAAAATGTCCACCATACATTTTCTTAACGCTTGGTCCACTCTGTTTGCTAGTTTCCTTTGCTGATTCTTAGGGGTATTCTCACAGTTTACTGCCCTAGAGAGGCCTTTTCTCGAACAAAGATGCAAGCATACCCCAAAAATCCTCCTACCAAATGCAAGAGAATGATGTAGAAAACTATCCTATTAGGATTAAGTAGAAAGACTTCACATATTTAATCACCTATGTTTAGGTATAAACTCTTGTCAATAC
Source organism: Myroides sp. LoEW2-1 (assembly GCF_009767705.1). Taxonomy (NCBI): domain Bacteria; kingdom Pseudomonadati; phylum Bacteroidota; class Flavobacteriia; order Flavobacteriales; family Flavobacteriaceae; genus Myroides; species Myroides sp. LoEW2-1. Next base: position 13,148 of record NZ_WSPP01000121.1, read on the forward strand.
ATCAATCTACTTTCATTGTAAAATGAAGTATTTAAGCTATTTATGATAAACAATGAGATTAATCAAACAAAAAAAAGATTAGATAATCTAAAAACTACCTAATCCTCTTTTTTATTTACTTCATCCTCATAGGTCTATAAATAGCCTTTTTAGAAGATAGATTGACACTTTGTTCACATCAATCTCCCCCCTTTTTTTCTCTGGAAGTACACCTAATGGTAAAGCAGCAATTATTTTACTTTAATCTCCATTGCGCCATTTTCTCCTTCTACCCCATACTTCTCTACTGCCTCTTGTTTTTTCAATATCGAAACAGATTTAATATCAACTGGTTTTACTTGCATCATTTGCTCATAACTAACAGGAGTTCCATCTAAAACATAAAGACCTACAAAAGAGGACTCACGAAGTTTGTTTTTGCGCATCTTCTCTTTGTACTCTCTTGTGATTTGACGTATCTGTTTTTCATTTTCAACATCCTCATCAGTTTTCAAGGAATACTCAAATACTTTTTTATTTCCGGTATAATTAAATACTTTTTTTGCATCTTCTGCATTGTAAATCTTCATGTTTTTTGTCCCATTAGTTGTTTCAAGAAAAGCAACAACCTCATCGAAGGTATAAAATTTTCCATCTACAACGTGAACTGTTGTTTCGTTCAACTTTTTGGTATCTCGGATTCTACTGGTCTTATTTTTCTGGTCTTGTACTTGCGTTTTATTCATTTGGTGAAGTTCTTGGCGGGCAGCTATTTCAGCTTTTCGTTTTTCGATTCGCTCTTTAACAGTATCCACCCGAGCAACCACATATTTCATAAGCTAACTTAAGGTAGTAAGTTTGTTTCAAATAATAAATAGATGAGCAAACAAGAAATAATGTATTCTCATGTAGAGGATT
>NZ_WSPP01000122.1:0-15313 GCF_009767705.1 Myroides sp. LoEW2-1
TTCTTACTGACTCTTCCCATAATTATAAAGTTATCATTTTTTGAAAACACTATCTTATTTATAGTATCTTAATTGTCCACTTTTTGCTGACGATTTACAGTAATTATTTGAAATATGGAAGTCCTCAAGGTTCAGAAAATCTAAGGGAGGCATTGTCTAATTATCTCTCTACCACTCGAGGCTTAAATGCCTCTATCAATGATTTACTAATCACAAAGGGTAGTCAAATGGGGATCTATTTATCCGCTCAATTACTTTTAGATCCAGGAGATACTATTGCCGTAGGTATGTCTAACTATCCTACAGCAGATCAGATTTTTAAACAAGCAGGTGCTAACCTTTTAAGGATACCTATAGATCACAATGGGATGGATGTAGACTATCTCGAAAACAAATTAAAAAAACAAAAAATAAAAGCTATCTATATCATTCCACATCATCATAGCCCTACTACAGTTACACTAAGTATGGAACGCAGATTAAAGTTTTTAAAATTGGCCAAAGAACATCAATTTGCAATTATAGAAGATGATTATGACTTTGATTTCCACTATGCTAATAAACCTTATTTACCTTTAGCAAGTATAGATCACAATCAAAATGTAATATATCTTGGGTCAATTACTAAGACCTTTGCCCCTGCTCTAAGAATTGGTTTTATGACTGGCCCAGCTAACTTTATATATGCAGCCACCGCCTTAAGAGAACTAATCGATAGACAAGGCGATACAACCTTAGAGGAGGCATTTGCCTCCCTTTTTAAGCAAGGAGAAATGAATAGATACAACAGAAAAGCACTTAAGACCTATAAGGAAAGACGCGATACATTCTGTTCTTTATTAGATACTAATTTCGCTAATCAAATTACCTTTAAAGTTCCCGAAGGTGGATTAGCTATTTGGGCTATTTTTAATCCAGAGATAGATCTAATACAACTATCTCACAATGCATTAAAACAAGGTTTATATCTAGACAATGGCTTGTTTTACAAGAATGAGGTATTTTCAACTAATGGCATTCGTATGGGATTTGCATCATTAGACGAAAAAGAAATGATAGAGGCTTGTGCTATTCTAAAAAAAGTAATGTATTAAAATTCACTGGGCTACCTATTATTAATAATCTGGCATGTTGAGCTTATTTGACTCTGTTTTAATTTTACCAAAAATATTAAAATATGGAAAATACATTTGAAATTAAAGCTATTGAAACAGCATCAGAGATTCAAAAATGTTTAGCTGTTGCTTTAATCTTAAGACCACATTTAAACAAAGATACTTGGCTTATTACAATTAATGAAATGCTTAAAAATGAAAAATATGCATTAAAAGGTATCTACGACAAAGAAAATATTGTTGCTTTTATTGGTTATAGAAAAATGACCACGTTACATAGTGGATATATTATTTATATCGATGATTTATGTACTGTAGAAAGCTATAGAGGAAAAGGATTTGGAGGTAAACTATTAGCCCACATAAGATCTATAGCTGAATCCGAGTCTATGGATGCTGTAGTATTAGATACTGGTTTTGACAATCACACTGCACAGAAATTATACTTTAAAAATCACTTCGAACTATCTGCAGTTCACTTACATACTTATTTAAAATAATCTATTCTATAGTTTTATTTGTAACTTATATCCTTCTAATACTTAAAAAAATTGACAAATGAAAAAACGTATTGACTTATCAAATGTAGTATCAAGTGGTTATAAAAGAATTATTGCACTTGACAGTTTTGTTCAGAATTCAGATTTAGACAAAACTCATCTTGAATTAATAAAGATTAGAGCATCTCAAATTAATGGTTGCGCGTATTGCCTTAATTTACATACACGTGACGCTATGAATCAAGGAGAAACTGCTCAACGAATTTTCTTACTAAATGCTTGGAGAGAAACGGAACTATTCACAGAAGAAGAACGTACTATTTTAGCTATGACAGAGGAAATTACTCTAATTAGTGAGCGTGGTTTAACAGAAGAGACTTATGAAATGGCTACAAAGTTATTCAACGAAGAATACATAGGGTTCATTATTATGGCTATCATTACTATTAATGCATGGAACAGAGTCGCTGTTAGTACACATAAACCAATAGATTAATCAAGATGATAAGAAAGATTAGCTTATTTAAACTCAATAAACATACAAGTATCAATAAAATCGAATTAGACATAAAACAGCAAAAGTAAATTAACTTAGAGAGCTACTTTTTATTTAGGTGAGTCGATATTACAGAATGCGATCCGAAAGCAATAGATTATGTTTTTAACGAATTAGATATAAAAGAGATTTTCTCTCTTGTAAAAATAAAGAACCTTGCTTCAATTAGAATATTAGAAAAATATAAGATTTATTTGATAATGTTGGATATTAAGATTATTGAAAAAAGGTTTAATCCTCATTTTGTTTACATTTAGGTAACCTTTGAATATCTAATTATCATTAGTTTTACCCCCTGTTCCTATTACACAATAATGTTGAACACATCAATTGCAATAAAAACTAAAAATAGGAAGCAAAATGTCAGAAAAAGTAAGCCTAAAAGAAATAGCCAAAGTCTTTACAAAACTGGGAATTATTGGTTTTGGAGGTCCTGCAGCGCATATTGCGATGATGAGAGAGGAAGTAGTTGTACAAAGAAAATGGATGGATGAACAACATTTCTTAGATCTACTGGGAGCCACCAATTTAATCCCTGGTCCTAACAGTACAGAAATGGCTATTCATATTGGCTATGACAAAGGGGGATGGAAAGGCCTTATAATTGCAGGGCTGTGTTTTATTCTTCCTGCTATTTTGCTAACAGGTGCGCTCGCCTACTTTTATAAATTATATGGACAATTACCCCATGTACAACCTTTTATATACGGAATTAAACCAGCAATTATAGTCATTATGCTTGGAGCCGTTTTTCCACTAGCTAAAAAATCGATTACCTCCTCCTTTTTAGCCTTTTTAGGACTAATCGTCTTGGTAGCTTCTTTACTGGGGGGTAGCGAAATCTTTTTATTGTTTGGGGCTGGATTTTTAGCCTATGCCCTGTTTTATATCAATACGAGAAAGCAAAATACCTTACAAAGCTTGATTGCATTGCCACTCTTACTTAGCATACAAAGTACGTTTTTCACTACAACCAATCGACAGTTATTTTGGATTTTTCTAAAAATAGGTGCTATACTTTATGGTAGTGGTTATGTGCTATTTGCCTTTTTAGATACAGAACTAGTACAAACAGGATTACTAACAAGGGAACAACTAATGGATGCAATTGCTGTAGGGCAATTCACACCAGGACCTGTTTTCTCTTCCGTTACTTTTATTGGTTTTCAAATTAATGGTTTATCTGGAGCAATTCTTTCAACTGTTGCAATTTTTTTACCATCCTTTATTCTAGTAGCCTTACTAAACCCATTGATGAAAAAACTTCGCAACTCAAAAGGATTATCTGTCTTTTTAGATGCGGTGAATGTTGCCTCTGTCGCCTTGATTGTCGCTGTTTGTATAACGATGACACGAGATGTGTTGCTCAACTGGCAAACCCTTGTTATTACCCTACTTAGTGGTATACTCGTTTTTAAATTTAAAAAAGTAAATAGTGCTTTTATTGTTTTAGTAGGAGCTTTGTTGGGGTATATACTCTACTAATCAAAATAATAAATAACTTTATTAAAAATCTTATAATCATAAACTTACATAATTAAATAGCTTAATGTATATCTATTTCATCAAATACTGTTGATTAAAGTAGTTTCTCTTAAGCTATTGATGATGATTTCTACTAAAAAAAATTATTCAGTTACTTGTTTGTAAAATATTTGTTTAAATCCATTAGACACTGCCGCGATGCTATGCAGAAATATCTTGAGAATTTTCATACTATCAAATAAAAATTAAAAAAGTCTTCAGAATACAATAAAAAAGCAATAACTTTGTAACTTATGAAAAAAACAGTAAAAATATCTTCTCAAATTACTCCGCCTTGATCTTAGGCTAATAGTTTTTTTTATCCAATTATTTCCTTTGGCACTTTTGTCATGGACTTATCTTATATATACTTATAAAAGTACATATATCATATCTATTATTGCTTGTAATTAAAATTACAAAGCGTCATACTTATTTAATTTTTTTTCTATGAAGCAACTAATCAATTTATTTGATTTTAGTCAACCAATCAATTACAAAAATGAGATATTGGCTGGTTTAGCGGTATCTATGACTATGATACCTGAATCCTTATCTTTTGCTATACTAGCAGGTCTATCACCATTGACAGGTTTATATGCTGCTTTTTTAATGGGACTTGTAACAGCAATATTAGGAGGAAGGCCTGGTATGGTCTCAGGAGGAGCTGGAGCAACTGTTGTAGTACTTATTGCTCTTGCAGCTAGTTATGGAACAGAATACCTCTTTGCTGCTGTTGTATTAGCAGGACTTTTACAACTACTTGTGGGAGTATTAAAACTCGGTAAATACATTCGGTTAATTCCTTCCTCTGTAATGTATGGATTTTTAAATGGATTAGCAATTATCATTTTTATGTCACAAATTGTTCAATTTAAAATTACTACAAATGGAGTTGAAAATTGGTTAGAAGGTTCAGCCTTATATCTTATGATTGGATTAACTTTACTTACAATTACAATAGTAATTTTACTTCCTAAAGTAACAAAAGTAATACCATCTTCTCTTGCAGCTATTATTGTTGTTTTTGCACTTGTTTACTTTTTTAATATTGATACTAAAAAAGTAATTGATATTGCCTCTGTAGGAGGCTCCTTACCTACTTTCCATATTCCAAATATTCCCTTTACCTTTGAAACTTTAAAAATCATATTCCCTTACTCTATTGTTATGGCAGGAGTTGGGCTTATTGAGAGTTTACTTACACTTAATATGGTTGATGAAATTACGAATACAAGAGGACATTCAAATAGAGAAGCAACTGCCCAAGGTATTGCTAATATTACGAATGGATTTTTTGGTGGTATGGGAGGTTGTGCTATGGTTGCACAATCCCTAGTAAATATAGGTGCTGGGGGAAGAACAAGACTCTCTGCTCTTGTAGGAGCATGTTCTATACTATTAATAATTTTAGTTGCAGGTCCTGTAATTGAGCAAATACCTATGGCTGCATTAGTTGGAGTAATGATGATGGTAGCCATTGGAACTTTTGAATGGGCTAGTTTTAAAATAATAAATAAAATGCCTCGCCACGATATCTTTGTTATTATCCTAGTAGCGAGTATAACAGTTATATTGCATAATTTAGCATTAGCTGTATTAATAGGAGTTATTGTTTCTGCTCTTGTTTTTGCGTGGGAAAGCGCTAAACGAATAAGAGCTAGAAAATATATCGATAAAAATGGAATAAAACATTATGAAATATATGGACCTTTATTTTTTGGTTCAACTACAATATTTCTTGAAAAATTTGATATAGAGAATGATCCTGATCAGATTATTATTGATTTCAAGGAAAGTCGAATTACAGATATGTCTGCAATAGAAACAATTAATAAACTTACTGAAAAATATGCTAAAGCTAATAAACAAGTTCATTTAAAACATTTAAGTTTATCCTGTAGAAGATTAATCAAAAATGCACAAGGAGTTGTTGATATAAGTATCCTCGATACCGACTATAAGCAATACAATTCCTAATATTTTACTAGAGCATACTATATCTCATGTATAAAAAACAAATACAAGCCAAATAGTTAAATTTAAAAGAATATAACTAAACTTTCCTTATTGAGTTTTATTTTCTGTTACACAAGGCTATAAATCCCAAAAGATTTTGGAAACTAAATTTACTTTAACGTATAGTTTTAATTATAATCTGAGACCAACAAAAGCATCACACTTAAATTAGTATATCATTCTAATTCAGTGTGATGTTTTTAAAAAGTACTTCTTTATTCAACCTTTTCCATCCAAGGTATTACAACAAAATTACCTTTAGAAAGTTCATTGACTTTATTAATCCATTGTACTTCCGTTTTTGCTTTATCTTTTAAAAAAGTACTTGTTGTATCTGTGAGATATAAACTTGAGTTTATTACCCACCATTTATTGTGTATACCTGCTCTTGCAAGATCTTCTTGTAAGCGTTGTGCTTCAAATACAGGTGTTGTTTCTGGTAACGTAACAATAACTACTTCTGTTTCTTGTTCATTTCTTAAACGTGGTAATAAATTCTGAACAGCCTCGCTAATATCTCCTTGTGTACGCTCTACTTCTTTGTGATAACTTTGAGTTGAATCTAATAACAATAAAGTATGACCTGTTGGTGCTGTATCGATAACAATTACTTCATGATCTGCTATAGCTACAATCTCAGCAAAAGCGTTAAAAACAGCTATTTCCTGTGTACAAGGAGAGCGTAAATCTTCCTCAATATAACTTAAATCACTGTTTCCCATAGTTAGTCTTGCCTTAGCTAAAACTTTCTCCTTATAGGCTTCTAACACCTTCTTCTCATCAATATGACTAACAGTAAGCCCTTCTACCTTTGTATTTACATACTCTAAGTGATTGGCTGGATCTGTTGTACTTAGGTGAACCTTAACTCCTTTTTTAACCAGTCCTCTAGCGATTCGAGCAGCTATTGTTGTTTTCCCTACACCTCCTTTACCCATCGTGAAAACCACTTTTTTCTTAGATATAAAAAGGTCTTCTATCAATACATCAATATCTTGTAACTCGTTTTTGTCTAAGCTATTTTCAGTCAAAATTGCACTTGTATTAGAAATAAGCATATTTCTAATATTATCAATTCCAGTCATATTATACGATCTTAATGGAACATAATAGGTTGGAATATCAAGAAGCTTTTTAGTTCTATTTTCTAAAGCATTTTGCTGGCGTTTATACAACTTACTTGAAATAGAATCATTCTGATCAAAATTCTCTAGCACTCCATTGATAATTAAACGCTGAGATTGTATATCTAAATCAAGTAACTCCTTATATGAACGCTCAACTTCTTTTAATGGTGTTTCATCTGGACGACTTACCAAAAATAAAATTGTATTATTTTTATCACTCAATGTTTTCACTGCCTGCTCATATACTACTTTACGATCACCTAATCCCGACAATTGCCCAAGACAAGAAACACCTGTTGTATTTTCATCAATAAAGGTATTCCATGCTGCTGGTAGTTGTAACATTCTAAGTGTATGTCCAGTTGGTGCTGTATCAAACACAATATGGTCATATAAATCGTGTTTCTCTTTATTTGTAATTACATCTGCAAATTCATTGAAAGCAGCAATCTCCACTGTACATGATCCTGATAGTTGCTCTTCCATATTAAATAAAACAGCCTCTGGTAACTTTCCTCGATAAGGTCCTATTATGGATTCTTTATATTCTAAAGCTGCTTGCTCTGGGTTTAAATTCAAAATAGAAAGAGTGGGAATATCTTTTAACTTAGTCACTTTATTGCTCAAAGGTATATCAAATACATCCTGCAAATTTGATGCAGGGTCTGTACTAATAAGTAATATATTTTTCCCACTGTCTGCCAAGTTTAAGGAAGTAGCACATGCTATTGATGTTTTTCCTACTCCTCCTTTACCTGTAAAGAAAATATATTTTGTAAATCCTTCATTAGAGGGATTATATAGTTTAAAATTACTCATAACTACTATTTTTTTATTCAATACAATTCCTGTTCGACATACAATTAGGTATGCCGAACTAAACTGAAATTGAAAATTGGGTTAGATTATTTTGTAACAATCAAATCAGATTCTGACACTTCAAGCCATTCTGAAATTTGCTTATTACTTGGATATGATTTGGTAAGAACAATTACTCCATTTAAGGTAGTAATAGGAAAATTATCGATAGACTCTTTTTGGATAAAGTCATTAACTACTTTAGTATCTACATAAACTTGAGGATTGTCACGTAAATTAAACCGCTCAATTAAAATGCCTTTTTTCTTTAAGCTTTCTATTACAACAGCAATACGCATTAATTCAGGATCAATATTAACCCCACAAAGCCCTGTTGGACAACATAAAGCTGGATCGTAAATCTTTACTTCATTTTTCATATCTGATGTTTTTTAATTAATTCTTTTACTTCTTCTTTTGATGGAACATACCCCTTAACAGTAACTTCTCCATTAATTACCAAAGCAGGTAAAGACATAATGTTATATTTTACAATCTCTATGATATCATCCTGCTTTGTAACTTTGATATCAGAACCTACTTCTTTTACTACAGATTCTACGGTTTCTAAAGTTACCTTACACTTGGCACAACCTGTACCTAAAACTATTATTTCCATATCTATTTTTTTATAAATTCACATATATATAATAAACACCTACAACAATAAAAACAGCAGATATAATACGTCTGAACCATATTTCAAAACTCTTCATCTTATTGTAAAAATGCCCTACATTAGATATACTGTAAGCAAGTAAAAAAGCTATGATGATTACAGGTAACCCCGTTGCTAAAGCAAAAACTGGTGCTAATAATAATCCTGAAGCACTCGCCATAATTAAAGGAATCATCACTCCAAAAAACAATACTCCACTGTAAGGACAAAACGCTAAAGCAAATAAAACACCAAGTAAAAAAGCATTGAAGTAATTCTTCTTAAAGTTCTTTTGATTTACCTTCTGACTTAGTGATCCTACTCCTGGTATATTTAATTTAATAATATCAAGCATTAAAATACCGATAAGGATTAATCCAATCCCCAAATAAACACCACTTACATTTTGCAATAGTTTTGCTACTTGAAACTTACTTGCTCCAAAATAGAAAATAACACCTAATACAGTATAAGTAAATGCACGACCTAAGGTGTAAAACAGTCCATTAAATAATACTTTACGCTTAACTGTAATATCTTTACTTAAATAAGCTGTGGCTGTGATATTAGTCGCCAAAGGACAAGGACTAATAGCTGTCATCAGTCCCAACAAAAACGCAGTTACTATTGGAATATCAGAACTGTCTACTAATTGTTGTAGTAATTCCATCTAACATTAAAGTTTTTTATTAACTTGTTCAACTATAAGCTCTTCTAATACCTTTGGTGTTGTTAGCGCTGTTGCAAAAGCATCTTCTGTTAGATTAATTGAATCATCGCCTTTGGCTATAATAAGTGCATTCCAAGTCACTTCATACTTCTCTATTAAATCACTATACTGCTTTTCACTTGTATCGACTTCAATAAACTTCACTAACTCATTACTAGCAAAAGCCCCTTCTACAGTTTTCTTAGTTAAATCTCCAACTGCTAAACAAGTTTTACAACGTTGCTTTCCATGGAAATAATAAACATAGACCATTGTATTATCCGATTTTTCCTGTAAGAGTTGCTCTTGATCTAATACTTCCAAGCTCGACTCAACTAAGGCATCTTGTTCTTGTGTTTTTTTATTGTTTGAACATGAACTAGTAACTAAAGCCAATACACAAATAAGGCTTAAAAAGGTTGTTTTCATAAATAGTAATTTTGATGTTATTTAAATTTTTATTTTTACTAATTCTTAATGTTCGTAATTCGTAAAACTACGAACATTAAAGGTAAATTTTTTTATGAGCACTCAGAAGGCTTTTTAATATCCTCAAAAAATTCGTTTAATAGTTGCTTAGCAATTTGCCAATTCTCTTTATTAATACAATACTTTACTGTAGGTAAATTAATCGTTCCTTGAATCAAGCCAGCCTCTCTTAATTCTTTTAAATGTTGAGACAATGTACTTTTTGCTACAGGTAATACCTCTGACATATCTCCATGAAAACAACATTCCTGAGAAGCAAGCATCTCTAAAATAGCTACTCGTATAGGATGAGATAAAGCCTTCGTTATTCTTGCTATCTCTACTTGTTTTTCTGTTAAGTCTCTTTTCAACATACCCTTATCCTTTTTCAAATTAATCTGTTCGTAAATATACGAACAATTTATCTAAAGTTGTTCTTACAACTTTAAAAAATCTACAACTTCTTCCACTGTACTCCTAGCAGACCTACCAACTCCAATCAATGTTGCAGAAGCAAAACCAGTCCAATCACCATACCCTACAAGCCACAAACCATTAATTCCTTCAACTTTGCTGTTACCATTGGTATTCACTCTGCCATCTGGTTGAAGTATCCCCAAAGGTTCTAAATGTTTTAATGCAGGTTTAAATCCTGTGCACCAAATAACAACATCAAAATTTTCTTCTTCTCCACTTTTCCAGACAACACTAGTTTCTGTAAAACGTTCAATCTCTCCTTTGCTATTTAAAACACCTCTAGCTCTAGCATCCACAACAGGGGGAACCATAACAATACTTCTTACATTATATTTTGCTTGTACCTGATCATTGCCCGCCTTTTGCTCATTATATTTTTGCGTTGCCACATCGAAAAGAACTCTACCATCAACATCGTCAGGCAAAAAAGCTGGTACTCCTATTGTTGACCAAGTAACAGCCGTATACTTTGAAACTTCTGCTAATATTTGAGCTCCAGAATTACCTCCACCAATCACCAATACTTTTTTTCCTATAAAATCTAAAGCATTTTTATAATAGGCAGAATGTAATTGTTCATTTCTAAACTGATTTAAACCTTTAAAGACAGGAACAAAAGGACTCGCCCATGTTCCTGTAGCAGATATTACTGCTTTTGCTTTAAAATCGCCAATCGAAGTTTTTAAAGTAAATCCTCCCTCCTGTTTTAAAACTGCTATAACCTGAACAGATCTTTTTACAGGGAGTTCATATTTAGACTGATAATCATCCATGTAGGAAATAACCTCGTCTCGAACAGGGTAATAGTTTTCTGATTTAGGAAACATAAAGCCTGGTAAAGAGCTAAACTCAGCAGGAGAAAACAAAGACAAGGAATCCCATCCGTGAATCCAAGCTCCTCCTGGTTGAGCTTGCTGGTCTAAAATCAAATACTTTATTTGTGTTCTTCTTAAATAAAACCCACAAGCCAAAGCACTTTGACCACCACCAATAAGGATTAAATCATACTCATTTTGATCAACTTTATTATCATTTACAAAACTTTCCATAAAGGCTATATTTTACTTTGAATAATACTTCTTTTTCATCCATAAACTTACTCGTACAAGTAGAATCAGTACAGGAACTTCAACTAAAGGTCCGATAACTCCTACAAAAGCTTGAGGAGAATGTATCCCAAATACAGCAATTGCAACAGCAATCGCTAATTCAAAATTATTACCTGAGGCAGTAAAAGAAATAGCAGCATTTTTATCATAATCCACATTCATTGACTTGTTTAAAAAGAAACTAACAAAGAACATCAATACAAAATAGATAACAAGTGGAATAGCAACCTTAACTACCTGCATAGGTAACTGAACAATTTGTTCTCCTTTTAAGCTAAACATAAGCACAATGGTAAACAGTAAAGCATATAAAGTAAAGGGTGATATAAAAGGGATAAACTTACGCGTAAACCAATCTTCTCCTTTTAGTTTAATTAGGTACTTATGACTTAAAAAACCTGCCAAAAATGGAATTCCTAAATAAATAAGCACACTTTGTACAACATCGCTCATCTTAATTGAAATAGCATAATCGGCAAACCCAAAATAAGAAGGTAATACATTGATAAAAAGCCAAACAAAGAAGCTATAAAACAGTACTTGAAAAACACTATTTAATGCAATCAGTAAGGCAGCATATTCTCTATTTCCCTTTGCTAAATCATTCCATACAATCACCATAGCGATACATCTTGCTAAACCAATAAGAATCAAACCAACCATATAATCTGGTTCATCACGCATGAAAATAATGGCTAAAACAAACATTAAAACAGGTCCTACAATCCAATTTAAGAAAAGAGATAAGCTCAGTACTTTCTTATCCTTAAAAGCCATGGGCAATAGATTATAATCCACCTTAGCAAGTGGAGGATACATCATGATGATTAGCCCTATAGCCAATGGAATATTGGTCGTTCCAATAGACAGTTTATCCATCACATTAGAAACACTTGGAAATACATTACCTATCAAAACACCAATTCCCATAGCCAAGAAAATCCAAAGAGTCAGGTATCGATCTAAAAATTTCATTCTAACTTGCATGACTTATTTTTTAATTTGTGATACGATGTAAAACATTTCATTTGCAATTTCAAGGCTTCGATTAAAATATCCTGCTTGCTGGTTTTCTGTTCCATCAAATGCCTTAGGATCCTCGAATGTAATAGGGATTCTTCGCTCAGCACCTGCTATAAAAGGACAACCTCCATCAGCCTGTGAACAAGTCATTACCGCTGCAAAATCGCTATTTGGATTAAAAGCAGCATCGTACTTCTTAGAAAAACCAATAATAGGAACTTCATTATCACCGTACTTTATAGCATAAATAGGATTCTCTGCTTCTGCAATTTTAAATACATCAAGTCCTTGTTCTTTCAGAACTGTAGCAACCATTGGATACATAGCTGTTTGCTCGGTTCCTCCTGAATAACAAGTAACATTTGCAATGCCATAGTAACTAGCCGCTACTTGCATCCAAATCTGAGTCAAATGACTTCTTCTTGAATTATGTGTACAGATAAAATTGATTCGAATTGGAGATTTTGAATCAACCTTAGATTGAATATAAGCCACCAAAGGAGCCAAAACTTCTTTTCTACTATCACTTATCATTTGTGATTCAAGTATAGTGCTAATTGTAGTTGATAATGTTTTATACATCTTTTACTTTTTTAAGATTAACAACATCCAGAGTTAGGATCGCAACAACTAGTTGGAGCTACCTGATTACTTGGTGTAATCCCACAAGCATCTTCAGCTAAACAAGCAGTCAATGTGTTTTTTAATAGAAAGTGAGTTCCATTAAATTCTAAGAAATACTTTCCTATTGTTTCTTTCCCTTGAACTTCTACTTCAATCTCTGCATCAACAATACCTAATTTTGTTTCTGACAATCGAATAATATTAAGTAATTTACCTGCTTTTAAACGATGCTCATAATCATCTGCATTCCACAATTGAAAGCTTACCTTTACCTCTTCTCTAATTGTTCCCCCACAGTCAATAAACTTTTTTGTTACTTGACCTACTTCTGTTACATGGAAATGCTCTGCGACAAACGTTCCATCTTCAAATTGAAAATCTACTCGGTCTAAATTTTCTAAAACGGCTTTTACTTCTGATAATTTCATATTTTATTTGTTTTAAATTTATTTCATAATCGCAATATTACGATGATATGGATTAAAAAATATTAACAGCAATCGTTTGATGCTATTTTTTGAGCGAAGAACAATTCAAACTCCTTGAAAAATTCATTCCATACTACATCGTCAATACAATAACAAACGGATTTACCCTCAATTGTCCCTTTGATAAGTCCACTATTCTTAAGCTCTTTTAAGTGCTGTGAAATAGTCGCTTGAGCCAATCCAAGTTCTTCTACCAAATCATTGCAAATACAAGCATCTTGATTGATAATATACTGAAGAATAGCAAGTCTTGCTGGATGCCCTAAAACCTTAAACATAAGCGATAATCTATTCTTTTTATCACTAAATAATTCTGATTTTGTTACTCCCATTGTTTTATACTTAAAAATACATCGCAATATTACGATGTATTTTTAAACTGTGCAAGTTTAATTAATATTGATAGCAAATACGATAATATATTATTCTGTAATGTGATTAGACTTCATAAACTTTGAAAAGAAAATACTCACTTCATACAATAAAACTAATGGTATAACCAAAATAACTTGACTCAATACATCTGGAGGTGTAATAATTGCTGATGCAACTAAAATCAAAACATAAGCATATCTGCGATAACCTTTGAGTGTATCTGTTGATAAAATTCCCATCTTGTATAATACTAGAATGACAACTGGCAAAACAAACACAATACCTGATGCTAGTATGGTGGTTCTAACAAGAGAAATATATGAGGTAAGATCGATTTGATTGGCAACAATACTACTAATCTCTATATTCATAAAAAAATGAATAGATAAAGGAACTATAATAAAATATCCAAACAAGACACCTATAAAAAATAAAAGACTTGTGATTGTTACAAATACAACACTGTATCTTGTCTTACTATTATATAATTTAGGTTGTACAAATTTCCAAACTTGATACAAAATCCAAGGAAATGAAGCTATTAGTCCAAAGGTAAAACTAGTCCAAATCATAATCATTAACTGACCATCCATTTTTCGATTTTGAATATCAAAATCAATCCCTTCCATATACAATGATGAACTCAAATTAAAAAAATCTATCAAAGAACGATGCCAAATATAAATAGGAAAATTAGGATTTTTAGGAGCAAATAATATTTGCTCAAAAATAAAATTAGTATATAAAAACTCTATGCTACTACATAAAACAATCCCAATAAAACACTTGATTAAAAAACTTCTTAAAAGTCCAACAAAATTTAAAAATGTCTTTTTCTTAATACCTCTATCCATATCTTATTATAAAATGCTAAACTACTGCTATTTTAATTATTTAATATCCAAATTAGGGCTTGTTTTTTAGTTGCTCTAAATATAGTTGTATGTCCTTCATTTGGCTCATCTACATAGTGCCACACTAAATTTTTATTTTCATTTTCTGCTAAAATAGTAGCTAACTTATTTGTATAGGGAGAAATATCAGCAGCATTCGATCCTGCAAACCAAAGCTTTCTTTTTACCGAACTATTTTGATCTAAACTAGCTTTTGCGGTTCTAACTAAATAATGATTATTCCACCATAATGAAGGGTCAAAGGCGATATAGTTTGCAAACATGGCGGGTTCAACAAAAAAGGTTTCCATCACAAACAAACCTGAAGCAGATTCTCCTAATATCGTTTTTTCTTCTTTGGTTCTATATCTTTTATCGATTTCCTTAAATAACTCTTCTTTAATAAAGGCTCTAAACTGATTAGAACCTCCTACCTCGGGTGCAATTTCTTTATCTTTTGCAACAGTTGCAAATCCTGTCAAATCTCTTCTTCTTTGTGTATTTTCAATTCCAACTAAGATTACAGCAGGAATTTTTTGCTCATTTATAAGCTCTTCTATGGTAGATGCGATATGAGGAAAATCCTCTCCTATTCCTCCATCAGCCATATAGATTACGGGCAAAGAATCCTGAGTACTCTCATAATTTTTTGGTGTCCATACATTAATAGTTCTTTCTTCTTTTAATTGATTTGATTCTAGTTTAAAAGTATCATGTTTAGGCACTACATCCTGAATTGTACTCTTATAACCACAACTTGCTAATAAAATGGTATAGCATAAACTTAACA
>NZ_WSPP01000123.1:0-30470 GCF_009767705.1 Myroides sp. LoEW2-1
ACTATTTTTACCCATAGTAGTTTAAAGTGTGGTTACTTCAAACTTACTAAAAATTAGAGTAGTCTGAAAAAACTACTCTTTTTATCGGACAACAATGATTTTTTATAATTTTTGTTTCATCAAAGTAACCAAGTATAAATGTGAATAAAGAGATTTTAGTATTATCAAATTGTGAAGTATTAGTTGGGAAAAAAGGGGTATTGTTTCTAAATTATTAATAGATCTCTTGTATTTAATAAGGGGATATTAAGAGATGCGAGTATATTATTTAAAGGTGTTAAACCACAATTCTTTTCGACAAATCTCGTTTTCTTTTTGAAGAAGTGATGAGATATTGGTAATGTCATTTCTTATTATAGTAACTTTATAGAATATTATAAAAAAGAATTATGAAGAATATAGGGATGTATTTAATGCTTTTTGCTCCTATTATTACATTTGGACAGGGGGGAAGTAATAATGAGCTTTCTAAACTTTGGAAGAACGTTCTGGATAAAGAGCGCAATTATGAAGTTAAAGAAATGAGGTCTGAAGTAGAACAGATTATTGACTTATCTCGTAAACAAAAAGACCAAGCAAGTCTTTTGAAAGCGATGTTTTATAAGGCGAAAATCATGATTACTACGGAGGCTGAACAAGATTATAATGTCAACGTAATAATGGATTCTTTTGAAGACGAACGCAAAAGTGCAAGTGGTATTTATGCTGCAGTTATAGATGCGTATATAGCTAAACTTTACGTTATCTATAAAAGTGAAAATCTCTATAAAATTTCTAATAGGACAGCATTAGCAGATAAAAATGACAATAGCGATATTCGCTTTGCTACTATAGAGATGTTAGATCTCCAAATAAACAAGTACTATAAGAGTGCAATCGCCTTGAGTAAGCAATATCCATTTACTTTAGTAGAGGATTGGCAATTATTGTTTTTATACGACAAGAAGTCTTCTATTGACTTATCCTATTTTTCAGTTTACGAAGCTATTCGTTTAGACTATGCTAATTTCTTAAAGTTTAGTTATGACTATACTTTAAGTGAAAAAGACATTGAGGCTAAAACGTTAGAAGGAGAAAAATATGAAAAAGAAGTAATCAGTGATTTGCAGAAGAGAAATCAAAAAGATTTGGTACTTTATGTCAGCTTGTATCAAGTTCAGAATAATCATCGTTTGACTTCAGTGGATAAAAAGGCACTTTATGAACAATTGCTGAAGGAGAACGCAACTCATGTCGCAGTCAATAAAGTGTACGCTCAGTTTCTTTACGATAATTTTTCTCAGTATTCTGTGACAAATGACTTTAAAGTTGAAGGACAAGAAGTATTGGCTTTTGCAGATAAAGCTTTGTCTACGCTAAAGGGAAAAATCACAGTTGAAGAAGAAAAGTTCTTTACAAGTATTAAACAGAATATAAGTAATGCCAAAATTGCAATAAGAACTTCAACTTATGCACTAGAGAATAAACACATTCCCCTATTTGTAGAGTACAAAAATACAGATAAGGTATATGTACATATTTATGCCAATGAAAATAAGAACAATAGCAACGAGTTCGAATTTGATCTACATCAGAAAGAGGGGTATTCATATTTAACAACGCAAAGTACGCGTGTAGATTCGTATGAATTGTCATTAAAGAAATATGATGACTATAAGACACATGCATCACACGTCGCTCTTCATGCTCTAACAGCAGGTAAGTATTTCATCGTTGTGAGTTCTTCTCCATTTGATAAGTTAATCGACGGAAAAGACAACGTAGAATACATTCCTGTAAATGTAACTGATAAAGTTATTGTCTTTGGGAAAAAGTCGTTGCGTGCCTATAATAGAGTAACAGGTGAACCATTGGCAAACGCTCGTATTAAAGTGGCAAATTCGAGAAGTGATAAGGATGATAAGAACTATTGGGAAACAATTATAGTGACCGATAGTAAGGGGGAGCATGACTTGTCGTTAGATAAACAAACAGGAAATAGAAATTTCTCTTTTGAAGGCGATAATATTATTTATTCAAATAGATATTATAAGAATGACTACTTAAATGAAATAGAAGATAAAAAGTATTCTTTGGCAAAGACTTTTTCTGATAGAGCAATTTACAGACCAGGTCAAATAGTATATTTTAAAAGCATATTGACCTCTCTTGTAGGGGTGAAAGAAAAGATAGAACCAAATAAGCAAGTAGAGGTTATATTGAAGGACGTTGACAACAATTCAGTAGCGACACTTAAGTTGACTTCTAATGAGTTTGGTTCAATTCAAGGATCTTTCGTATTGCCTAACAGTGGAAGATTGGGCAGATATAGTATTGAAGTACAAGGGGCAAATGGAGTACAGTATTTGAGCGTAGAAGAATACAAGCGTCCAAAGTTTGAGGTAAAAGTAGACAAGGTTAAAAAACCATATCAAATTAATGATAAAGTTACGGTGACGGGAGAAGCAATCGCTTTTTCAGGAGTGAAAATCAGCAATGCTAAAGTTGTCTATCGCATTGATCGATCTATAGAGTACACTTTTATGCCATGGTATAAGCGAATGTCTATACCTTATTATCCTATAGAGCAAATTAAACAAGGCGAAACAGTTACAGATCAGGACGGAAAGTTTACTGTTGACTTTAAAGCTATTCCGGAGAAAGAAGAAGTAGATAAAGACAGCACGCAAACTTATCTATATACCGTCAATGTTGATGTTGTGGATGAAACAGGAGAAACACATTCTGTTTCAAGTATAGTAAGAGTAGGTAATAAATCAGTTATGCTTGATTTTGGTTTAGGAAATGTATTAACTCCAGAGGATTTAGCTCGTTTTACAATATCAACTAAGACTTTAAATCAGGAAGACTACCCTACAACAGGGGAGGTTGCCTTGTATGAGCTGAAATCCCTATATCCTACACGTGTCCTAAACAAAAAGCATTATCAGTTAAGTGACGAAGAAGTATATTCTTATAGTGAATTTGTGAAACTGTTTCCTTATTTGCCATATGGTAATGAATTGGATAAGAAAAAGTGGAAAGAGGGAAAGGCAATCTTTACAAGAGGATTTAATACCAAGGAATCAAAGGAAATTACTTGGAAAGAATCGAATACAATTAAGTCAGGGTCTTATGTCTTAAAAGGTAAAGTAATCGGAGCAAATGGCGAATTGATAGAAGTTGATCAGCTTGTGCAGGTGGTCAATAAGTTAGATACTACTTCACCATTAAGTGATTTAATTCAAGTAGAAGAAACGCAAGGTACTTATACAAACGGAGGCTCAGCCATTTTTAAGTTGAGAGCTGCCATTAATCAGACAAAAGTATTGGTGGAGCTTTATGCATTGGGCGAGCGTAGATCAAGTAAATTGGTTGTGATTGACAAGGGAATTACGAATATAGAACTGCCAATTAAGAAAGAATACAAAGGAGAAGCAATCGTTTACTTTACAGCAGTTAAAGATAATTTATATCAAACGGAGTCTATCAGTATTACTGTGCCACAAGATAGAGAAAGTATCTCGATCGAAATGGGAACGTTCAGGGATAAGTTGGCACCAGGTCAGCAAGAATCATGGAGTTTGACCATAAAAGGAGAACAAAAAGATAAAGTATTTGCTGAGGTTTTAGCATCTATGTATGATAAATCGTTAGACGAGTTTACTTTTCACTCCATGAATCATAGTTTTGTGAAAAGAAAAGAATATTATGATAATAGTAACTACTACTCATTTAGGAAAGTATTTGATAATATAAATTATCCTACAACTATCTTATATACTATTGATAGTTATGAATCTTATTATATACCTGAATTAATAAAACTAAACACTTTTGGTTTTTCGTATAATTATTACTCTATTGCTGAGGGGAATAACATTTCTTCTGATGCTATCTTAGCTTCTGCGCCACCAAGTCCTGTTAAGGGGGGAGCTGTTATGGCTTCCGCTATGGCTGAACCAGGTATTGGAAGAGTAAGACCAAAAGGTGCAAAAGGTGTAGGTCCTTCACTTGAAGCAGGAGAATTATATGTTGTAGATGGAGAAGTAAGAACAGAGTTGCCTGCAGCAAATTTAATTGCAGAAATGAATGTCTTAGAAGGAAATGAAGCTACTGCTTTGTATGGTAGTAGAGCAGCAAATGGTGTAATCTTAGTTACTACGAAAGAAGCAGCTCTACAAGAGTTAGCGCAAATTGAAAGTAGAAGTAATCTGAATGAAACGGCATTTTTCTATCCACAACTTAAAACAGATAAAGATGGGAATATTGTGTTTGAGTTTAAGGCACCAGAGGCTTTAACTCAGTGGAAGTTTATGGCTTTTGCACATACGAAAGACTTGAAGAGTGCCTATATTGAGAAAATAGTCCAAACGCAGAAAGAGCTAATGGTTATTCCTCATACACCGCGTTTCTTGAGACAAGGAGATAAATTGAATATTTCAGCTAAAGTGGCTAATTTAAGTGGTAAGGATCTGAATGGAACAGTAGCTTTAATGTTTTTCGATGCTGTGACAATGCAGCCAATAGATGAAACTTTTGCTAATAGCGAGAATCTAAAAGCATTTGCAACAAAAAAAGGAGAATCTGCTGTAGTAGAATGGGCTATCAGTGTTCCTGAAACCACACAAGCAGTTGTATATAGAGTTGTAGCTAAATCAGGTGAGTATTCAGATGGTGAAGAATCTGTATTACCTGTATTAACTAATAATATATTACTAACAGAGGTGATGCCTATTTACGTGAAAGAAGGACAAGATAAACACTTTAATTTCGATCGCTTAGAAAGTGGCAGAACCAATACAACGCAAGATTATAGATTGACTTTTGAGATGACTACAAATCCGCTGTGGAATGCTGTATTCTCCTTGCCAAGTCTGAGGGATAATGACGTAAAAAATACAGATGGCATATTCCGTCAACTTTATGCCAATGTTATCTCTACAGGGATTATAAATAGCAATCCTAAAATCAAAAGAGTATTTGATCAATGGAATAAGTCAGGTGAAATTACATCGCGTTTAAGTAAGAATGAAGAACTACGCTCAATATTGTTAGCAGAAACACCTTGGTTAGTTCAAGCAGAGAAAGAGGAAGATAGAATGAAACGCATTGCTTTGTTATTCGATTTGAATGAGATGCAATTAGACCGTAAAGATAAGTTTACTAAGTTAGCTCAACTGCAAAACAATGATGGAGGTTTCCCTTGGTTTGCAGGAAGTGATTCAAACTTGTTCATTACGCAATCTATCGTAGAAGGTTTTGGAACCTTAAAAAAGATGGGAATGTTATCAGGTGATTTGGGCTTTGATTATAAAACGATGTTGTCTAATGCTATTCAGTATATTGATGGAGAACAATTCAAGAGTTACCAACGTCAAATGAAAAACAAGAAAGAAAACTATGCTCCTATAAATGCACAGTATTTATACGTTCGTTCGTTCTTTATTGACGATATCAAAATCAAGGAGGAATATACAACGATGTTTAATTACTACTTGAAAAATGCTGAAGATGCAGATGTTGCTGAAGATGTCTATACAAGAGGGGTACATGCCATTATTGCTAACCGCTATGGGAAGACCAGTAAAGCAAATAAGTTGTTGAAGTCTATCTTTAGTCAAGCAGTGGAAACGGATGAAATGGGTACCTATTGGAAGAACAATAAATCAGGGTATTTATGGTATCAATTGCCTATAGTAAATCAAGTTTTATTACTTGAGGCAGCTAATGAGATTAACCCGACCAAGTATGAGAAAGAAATCGAGAATATGAAAGTATGGTTGTTGAAGAACAAACAAACAAATGGATGGTCTTCTGATCATGCAACAGCTAAAGCAATTTACGCTTTAATGGGAATTGGCAAGTCATGGATTGATGCAGAGCAAGGAGTTAGTATTAAGATAGGAGGGGAACCTTTAGATATTGTAAAAGAAGAACAATTAACGAATGGATATGTTAAACAAGCTTGGTCAAAAGGAGAGATTAATCCATTGATGAAGTCGGTTGAAGTAAAGAAAACTTCTCCAGGGATAGCCTATGGGGCAATGTATTGGCAATATTTTGAAAATATAGATAAGATAACTTCTTCGAGTACAGGAGTCCGTTTTAATAAACAATTATTTATCAAGGTAAATACTGATAAAGGAGAAGTGTTACAAGAAATCACAGCTGCTACTCCTGTTAAAGTAGGGGATAAAATTACAGTACGCTTAGAAATTGAGATAGATAGGGATATGGATTATGTTCATATCAAAGATATGAGAGCAAGTGGATTTGAACCTACAACGGTATTGTCTGGATATAGATGGGGTAGAGAATTGTCGTACTACGAAGAAACAAGAGATGCTTCAACGAACTTTTTTATCTCAAGAATGCAAAGGGGAACCTATGTTTTTGAGTATGATTTGAGAGCGAGTTCAAAAGGATCATTCTCTAATGGCATTACTACAATGCAAAGTATGTATGCTCCTGAGATGAGTGCACATAGTGAGGGAATTAACGTAGAGATTAAATAAGATTATTACTGTTTAATATAGAAAAAAGGAGACTTACATCGTAAGTCTCCTTTTTTTATGCGATTTGCTTCTTGTTGTAGGTTAAGTGTTTAAGGAGATTGTTGGTCGTAAATTTGTAATACAAAAAACAAAGAGATATGAAAACAAAAAGCATAGAACAAATCGTAGCACCGCAACCAGCTCACTTTGTAGGAGATGGTTTTAGAGTACATAATTTTATTCCAAGCATGCCTGGAATGAGTATGAAGCGAATGGATCCATTCATTATGTTAGATTACAATTCTAAGTATGAGTTTGGACCATCAGAAATTCCGAGAGGTGTAGGTGTTCACCCTCATAAAGGATTCGAAACAGTAACGATCGCTTATAAAGGACGTGTAGAACACGGTGATAGCAGTGGAGGTGGAGGTATTATTGGAGAAGGTGATGTGCAATGGATGACTGCTGCTTCTGGAGTATTGCACAAAGAGTTTCACGAAACAGAATGGAGTAAAACTGGGGGACTGTTTCAGATGGTACAGTTATGGGTTAACCTTCCAGCAAAGGATAAAAAAGGTCCTGCTAAATATCAGGCGATAGAGCATTCAGATATGAAAAAGTACGCTCTAAAAGATGGTCTTGGATTTGTAGAAGTTATTGCTGGAGAATACGAGGAGACAAAAGGTCCTGCATCTACATTTACTCCAATTCACTTATCAAATTTAAAAGGTAAGGTTGGGGCAAAGGCTCATTATACTTTTCCAGATCACTATAATACTGTATTGTTAGTAATCGAAGGAGAAATAATTGTCAACGGGGAATATGCTGTTCCAACCGATCACGTTGTTGTTATGCAACACGATGGTGAGAATTTTGATGTAGAAGTTAGCAAAGATGCAGTTGTGCTTGTCATGGCAGGTGAACCAATTAACGAACCAATCGAGCACTATGGTCCTTTTGTAATGAATACAAGAGAAGAGTTGATAGAAGCCGTAAATGATTTCAACGCTGGTAAATTTGGGGATTTAGAGGATTAATGAATTTGAGTACTCAATTTATGGTTGTTTTGTTTGAATAAATGGAGAGGTAGAGTAATCATCTCTCCATTTTTATTTTCGAATTAGCTGTTTATAGCTATTGTCTCATGGATAGGTTATGATTTACATTTGTTTTTTAAATTAGATATATGAGACACTTAGGATTAACCTTATTGATGTTATCACTTTTCACTGTTGGTTGTAAAGACAAAGCAGTAAAAGTTGCTGTAATTGAAAAAGAGAGTAAAGTTGAGGTAATACAAGAACAAGTAAAAACAAATGAACTGAGGTTAGCCGTAGAGGATATGGAAGCCTATATGGACTCAGAAGATAAAATGATGGCTTCTTTAGGAGATGCAGATCAATTGCGTTTACAGAAAGCTATACAGATTATTGGAAATTACAATATTGTCTATAGTGAAGATGACGGTATAGATAATGATAAAACCGATGCTGTTTTTTTAAAGTTGGTAGGCGGTAAGATATTTAGTGAAGTCTGTGAATTAGCAGAGGGATATTTGCGTGAAGATAAGCAAAGAGAATTAGATCGCATTCAAGCACTTTTGGGCAGTATTAAAACCCCAGAGGTAGATTCTGAAGTAGAGCGCTTTAATGAGGCACAACAAAATCTAAAAGAGGCAGATAAGATGCCAATTACTTTGGATGATTATGAGTATAATGAAGAATGTTTTTTATAGTTTACAATTGATGGTTAGTAATTTGCTTTAGAGACGGCAATAGATTGCCTCTGCTATCTAATAACTACAATATAGGTTATCTTCTATATAAAACAACTAAGCCCATTGCACTGCAATGGGCTTAGTTGTTTTGTGATTATAGTTAAACGGTCTACAGCTGTTAACTGTAAACCGTCCACCGTTAACTTATAACAATCCCGCTCTTTCTAATAAAGCATCAGGAGTAGGTTCTTGACCTCTGAAATTTTTGTATAATGTCATTGGGTGATCAGTTCCCCCTTGAGATAAAACATAATCTTTAAACTTAGTAGCTACTTCTTTATTGAAGATGCCATTAGCCTTAAAGTATGCGAATGCATCAGCATCTAATACCTCTGCCCATTTATAGCTGTAGTATCCAGATGAGTAACCACCTTGGAAGATATGGGAGAATGAAGTACTCATTGCATTCTCTTTTACATCAGGATATTGTTGTGTAGAAGCAAATTGTTTTGTTTCGAAGTCTTTTAGACTTGTGATAGCAGTAGGGTCTTGACCATGCCATCCCATATCTAATAGACCGAAGCTCAATTGACGTACTGTAGCTATTCCTTCTAAGAAGCTCGCACTCTCTTTGATCTTTGCTATTAATTCCATAGGGATAGTTTCACCAGTTTGGTAATGTTTAGCGAATAGCTCTAAAGCTTCTTTTTCATAACACCAGTTCTCCATCACTTGACTTGGCAATTCTACGAAGTCCCAATATACATTAGTTCCAGATAACGATGGATAAGTTGTATTTGCTAACATACCATGTAATGCATGTCCAAACTCGTGGAATAGCGTTGTTACTTCGTTAAATGTAAGTAATGAAGGCTTAGTAGCAGTTGGTTTAGTGAAGTTACACACGATAGAGATATGCGGTCTTTCATTGATGCCGTCTTTGATATATTGGTTTTTGAATGAAGTCATCCAAGCACCGTTTCTCTTTCCTTTGCGTGGGAAGAAGTCTGTATAGAACACAGCTATAAAATCTCCTTGCTCATTCGTTACCTCGAATGTACGCACATCTGCGTGGTACTTCTCTATAGTCTGTACTTCTGTAAACACTAATCCGTATAGCTTATTCGCTACTTGGTAAGCACCGTCTAATACATTCTCTAATTGAAAGTAAGGTTTAAGTAATTCGTCATCTAAGCTAAAGCGCTCTTGTTTTAACTTCTCAGAGTAGTATGAACCATCCCATTTTTGCAATACATCAATGTTGTCTATCTTCTTTGCAAAAGCAGTTAATTCAGCAAACTCTTTATCAGCTGCAGGCTTAGCCTTCGCTAACAACTCCTCTAAGAAAGCATTTACCTTATCAGGGCTCTGTGCCATGCGCTCTTCTAATACGAAGTGTGCATGTGTAGCATATCCTAATAGATTAGCTCTTTCGTGACGTAGGTTCACAATCTTTAAAACATTAGCTTCATTGTTGTGTTCGTTGTCTTGAAAGGCTTTCTTACCAGCTGCAATAGCCATCTCCTTGCGCAATTCACGATTATCAGCATAGGTCATAAAGGGGATATAACTTGGATAGTCTAATGTGAATACCCACCCCTCTTTACCTTCTTGTTCAGCTAAAGCTCTTGCTTCTTCTACAGCACCTTCAGGAAGACCAGCTAGGTCTTTTTCCTCCGTAAGGTGTAGTTGGTATTTATGCGTTTCTGCTAATACGTTTTCTCCAAACTTCAACGCAGTTGTAGATAACTCTGCATCTATTGCTCTTAATCTTTCTTTTTTATCTTCTGATAACAATGCACCATTGCGGACAAAGCTTTTATAATTCTTTGTCAATAAGGTTTCTTGTTCTATAGTAAGGTTCAGTGTCTCTTTTTGTTCATAAACTGCTTTTACGCGTTTAAACAATTCCTCGTTTAAAGAGATATCATTGCTCAATGCTGATAGCATAGGAGCAACTTCTTGTGCTATTTTCTGCATCTCATCATTTGTCTCAGCTGAGTTCAGGTTAAAGAAGATATTAGACAATATATCTAATTCCATCCCTGAGTACGCTAAAGCCTCTAAGGTATTTTCAAAGGTAGGTGTTGCAGCGTTAGCAGTAATAGCGTCTATCTCTGCTTTTGTATTTTGTATTGCTTTTTGGAAAGCAGGTATATAGTCTTCCGTTTTAATTTGAGTGAATGGAGCTGTTCCATGGACTGTGTTAAATGGATTGTTCAATGCCGACATATCTTGTATAATTAATTTTTATTTAAAGTATAAAAGTACGTTATTTTCAAGGAATTTGTTGTTAAATCTATATCAATGTTTCTGTAGTTTGGCTTGTATGAGAAGCCTTTAGTTTTTTATGATAGGTAAGATTGTATATTGATAATATCTTCTTTTGCTTTAGAATTGTCAAAAAACAGCAGAAGTGTTTGTTAAGTCTTTATTTGTAAAGGTTCTCTGTTTAAAAAATGATAGATTTGTATTCAATCAAAAAACATGATAACAAATGAGTAATAAAATATCTTTGGAGGATAGGAATATCTTGCGAAAATTTGTTCCTCAAGCTGAGCAACAAGGATACTTGACAAAAGAACAATTGGCAATCCTGTATGAATATAATTTGTTTAATCTTTTTGTACCTAAGGAGTTTAATGGATTAGAATTAGACTTTATAGAAGCTCTGGAGGTAGAGGAAGAGTTAGCTACTATTGATGGTAGTCTTGGGTGGACTGTGACATTGTGTAGTGGCGCAAATATGTTTGTAGGGTATTTAGATAGTAGTTTTAGCCAAACTCTTTTTAGCAATCCCAAAGTGTGTTTAGCAGGAAGTGGTAAAGTGGGAGGAGTAGCAATTGAAATAGAGGAAGGGTATATCGTAACAGGACATTGGAAAGTCGCAACTGGATTGCACCACAGTACTGGTTTTACTGCGAACTGTCGTATTGAGCGCAATGGTACATTCGTGACAGATGCTGATGGGAATCCAATCTACAAGTCTTTTTGCTTTTTACCTGAAGAAATTGAAGTTGTCAAAGAATGGGATACAATAGGGTTAATCTCTACGGGTAGTGATTCATTTAACGTAAAAGGAGTTAGGGTTGGTAGGGAACGTGCTTTCTCTATTGCTAAAGAAACTAAGGTTATCAACAATGATGTTTTTAGCTTTCCCTTTTTGCCCTTTGCTAAGTTTACTTTAGCTGTAAATCACATTGGGATGCAAGCTCATTTTATTGAATTGGCAGAAAATTACTTTGACAGTTTATCTAATAAGGAATATATCATAAAGCACAAGAGTATTATTGAGAATATGAAATCTTCTTTTTTGAACCGCAAGATTATGTTTTATCAGAAGGCGCATGAAAGTTGGGAAGTAGTAAAGGAAGGTGGTGATATTTCATGTAAAATGT
Organism: Myroides sp. LoEW2-1; assembly: GCF_009767705.1. Taxonomy (NCBI): domain Bacteria; kingdom Pseudomonadati; phylum Bacteroidota; class Flavobacteriia; order Flavobacteriales; family Flavobacteriaceae; genus Myroides; species Myroides sp. LoEW2-1. The sequence continues at coordinate 11,592 of NZ_WSPP01000123.1, forward strand.
CAGAAGAAATTGACAAGGTATGTGAACGCATTGTCTTTAAAGGGCGTGAAGATGTAATGAATTGTTTACCGTATTTGGGCTTGGACGTAATTAATAAGAACTCAGAAATTAATAGAGTTTTTAGGGATTTGATCGCAGCAGGTCAACACAGCCTGTTTCTTTAATTACGATTTTCAAATTACGAATTACAAATGGTTTGCCTACGGCATTAAGTATATATATCACTTCTAATCTATATCTAATATTTTGGGGTGTACGCTATATATTCAATAATAGAGATCGATGAGTATATTCATCGATTATGTATTTTTGAGGGTAATGAAAGATCACATCCTTATGTTTAATTACTTCAAAATAAGAATGACATTTTTTAGATGAGGTATATTGATGTAAATGAAGTGTTTTTTATTGAAAAGAATAACTTTGAGTTGTAAATATTATTTGGCACTTTTTAGTTTAGCTTTAAGTGATATTTGGATGCTACCTATGAGTTTTAGTAATTCTTCAATATCTTTTAATAAACTGTTTTTTTCTTTAGGTGTAAAGTAATCTGTTTCTGCTAAAAGGCGTATCCAATAATGGGTTTCACGAGCTTCTTTATAAGCAATAGATAATTTAGAAAGAAAGTCTTTTTCACTTTGCGCACCAATAGTTTCTTCTATGTTAGCACCAATAGAAGTGCCTGAACGAAGTAATTGTTTGCTTAATATGTACTCCTTCTTTTCAGTTGTTAAATGTTGGTAAACTTTAATGATTCTTACAGCGAATTTGAAGCTCTTAATCTGTATAATATTGTCTTCTTTCATGCTTTTGATTAAGCTATAGAGGATTGTTTTATTTTAAGTATTACGGCGCTCTTCATATTAACTGCGATTACCTACGTAATTCGTAATTAGCTCGAAGAGCGCCGTAATTTGTAATTATTTAATTGACTCTGCTGCTTTAAGCACCGCTTCTCTTAATCCATTTTTATAATCTACCATCTTATTGAGAAGGTCTTCATTTTGACTACCTAATATCTGTATTGCCAGAAGACCTGCATTTTTAGCACCATTAAGGGCTACTGTAGCTACTGGTACACCTCCAGGCATCTGTAAGATAGATAGTACGCTATCCCATCCATCGATAGAGTTGCTCGATTTAACAGGTACTCCAATCACAGGAAGTGGAGACATTGAAGCTACCATACCAGGTAAGTGTGCTGCTCCTCCTGCTCCTGCGATGATCACATTAACACCGCGCTTATGAGCATTAGAAGAAAAGTCTACAAGTTTCTCAGGTGTTCTATGAGCAGATACGATATCCACTTCTACTTCTACACCGAATTCTTTAATAATATTGATTGCATCTTGCATGACAGGCATATCCGATATGCTGCCCATTACTACTGCTATTTTCATAAGATTTATTTGCTGATTACTTTAATAGTTTCTTTTACTTGCTGAGCTATTTCTCTCGCTTTAGTCATATCACTATTGACAATTGTTACGTGTCCCATTTTTCTAAAAGGACGAGTTTCGCGTTTACCATAGATATGAGGAGTCACACCCTCTATCGCTAAGATATCTTCCATTCCTTCATAGTACACTTGTCCAGTATATCCTTCAGCGCCTACTAAGTTTACCATGATACCAGCCACTTTGCTATCCGTATTCCCTAAAGGTAAATCTAAAATAGCACGGATGTGTTGTTCGAACTGAGAAGTATAACTCGCCTCTATAGAGTAGTGTCCAGAGTTATGAGGGCGAGGAGCCACTTCATTCACTAATACATCGTCATCTTGCGTTTGGAACATCTCCACAGCTAATAAACCTACATGATTAAATTTCTCAGAAACTTGTAGCGCAATAGCCCTTGCCTTATCCGCTACAGCGCTATCGATACGCGCAGGACAGATCACATATTCTACTTGGTTAGCTTCTGGGTGGAACTCCATTTCTACTACAGGGTATGTTTTGATTTCTCCAGAAGCAGAACGGGCTACGATCACAGCTAATTCGTTTTTAAAAGGAACCATTACTTCTGCGATACACTCTACATTAGGTAGTACATCTAAGTCAGTAATCGAGCGAACTACTTTTACTCCATTGCCATCATACCCAAACTGAGCTGACTTCCATACGAATGGCATCGTTACTTCATTAGCTGTAGCTGCTGTTTTTAGAGCTTCTATATCTGAGAATCTCTTATAAGGAGCAGTTGGGATATTATGAGTAGTATAGAAATCTTTTTGATTTCCTTTATTTTGGATTAATCGAAGTGTCTTAGGAGAAGGGAATACTTTAAGCCCTTCTTCTTCTAACTTATCAAGTGCATCTAAGTTGACATTTTCTATTTCGATCGTTAAGACATCCACTGTTTTACCAAAGCGATAAACAGTTTCAAAATCCATTAAATCCCCTTGGAAGAACTGATGTGCTCCATACTGAGAAGGGGCATCTTTGCTGGGATCTAGTACATTGGTAGCGATGTCAAATTTACGAGTGTCATATAGGAGCATTTTACCTAATTGACCTCCTCCTAATATTCCCAAACGGAAATCAGTAGAAAAGTAATTCATTGTGTAGTTGTATTGTTATTAAGGCAAAGATAATTTAAAAAAATATAAAATGAATCATATTGCTATTCGTCTTGTATTGCTTAACTCAATCTAATTGTTGTTCAAGAGAATTTGTTGTTTTTGAAATCAGAATTATTGGTAAAGAATAGGTCTTTTTAAGGCTTAAGTACTAAGATGTTGAGGTTTAAGTCCTGAATATAGTGTGTTTTTCATTTGAGTTTAATGCGAGTTCGATATTAGAATGGCAATTAGACTATCGCCTTCGATTTAGTAATTTATATGTATTTATTCACTATAGAAGATTATCTCTTTTTTATCTATTGACGAAATTACCGAAAATGATGATCAAGTTGTCGAATTTTAAAAAGCAGATTAATCTATTTTATTCGAGGGGTTAGCTTGCACTTTCTTGGAGATTGCTTGCGCTTTTCTTGGAGTTTTCTGGCTTAGAGAGCCTTTTTGTCGAAGAAAGGTGCAAGAAAGCCCCAAGAAATGTGCTTGCATCTCGCTACAAAGCTATAGGAAGATTGTCAATTAATATCAGGTAGTAATTAACTGCTGACTTAGATCGAATTCAGGTTTTTTAACAGAAGGAGGGAGGTCATTTATACAATCTATTTATTAGTTGATTGTTTTGTTTTAGGCAAATGTATTTCTCTTTTAAACGATAAGTAGTCATTGCTGTATTTATGCCTTATTTGCATAAGTTCTTCACAGCAGCTTCAACATTTTTCCGAGATAATACTACTTGAAGGAGGGGGGAAGAAATGTTGAAGGAGTATTAAGGAGATTTTGAATATAATAAGCATAGGTGTAGTGGTTGATGATGTTGTTTTAGTTTTACTGCTTGTATTGGCTGTTTGACTTGTATCTGAATAATTCTTATCAATCTTTTGATCTTGTGGTTGATGATGCCATGAGGTGTCAGTAAAAACACATTCGACAAATGGTTTGAAGTACGGTCCTTGTATTCGTTTGGTTAATTTTATGATATTGTGTTTTTTTGTTTTATTTAAGTGTAGTTTTTTATATTTATAATATTTATGTCTTATTTTTATAAGATATATTTTCATATTTTACAGATGTATTGGTTATTATTCTTTTTTAAGATATTGTTTTGCTAATAAAAAGTTAATTTCTGTTTTGATTTTAATAATAAATTGCGCTATATTTGAAAGGATAGAAATTACAATAATGTTTTTGTAAGATATTTAAAAGTAATCTCAACGATAAGACTCTACTTTGGTTTTAGAGTTAGATTGAATTAGTTTGTTTTAGACGTAGCGTTGTGAAGCGCTACGTTTTTTGTTTCTATTTTTTTGAATAATTGATAAATTTGAATGTTTTTATTTTAGAGAAAACGGAGTTTAAAGAGGAATAATAAGATTATTTATGTGTTTATGTAATTCCTTTGTTAATAAACTGATATAGGTTTTTTCTTTTTGTATATTTGCAAATTATCAATAACACAACACAATGGAAATACAAGTTTTAGACAAAACGTTTGTGCCGTTTATATCAGCAGAGCGTATCCAAAATCGATTAGAAGAAATTGCAACTCAAATAGAAAGAGATATGCAAGGAGACATTCCTGTATTTATTGGAGTTCTTAATGGATCTTTTATGGTATTTAGTGACTTGATAAAAAAGTATAAGGGAGACTGTGAGATGAGCTTTGTGAAAATGGCATCTTATATTGGAACTCAATCTAGCAATCAAGTGAATCAGTTACTTGGTTTAGATATAGACGTGACTGATCGTACAGTTGTAATCATTGAAGATATTGTAGATACAGGTAATACATTAGTAGCTTTAAAAAAGCTATTTGATCAACAACGTCCGAAACAAGTTAAAATATGCACACTTTGTCTGAAGCCAGAGGCATATAAAAAGGATATTCCTTTAGACTATGTCGCTTTTGAAATAGAAAATAAATTTATCGTAGGGTATGGTATGGACTATGATAAATTCGGTAGAAATATACCAGAGATATACCAAATTAAAGAATAATAATACACTAACAGGATAAACAATACATAATGATTGCAATCGTTTTATTTGGAAAGCCAGGTGCAGGAAAAGGAACACAGGCTGAATTTCTTAAAGAAAAATATAACTTAACTCACATTTCAACAGGTGACGTGTTTCGTTACAATTTGAAAAATGGAACAGAGTTAGGTAATCAAGCTAAAGTATTTATTGATAAAGGGGAACTAGTTCCTGATTCAATTACGATCAATATGTTAGCTGATGAAGTAGCTAAGAATATGGATAAAGCTGGGTTTTTATTTGACGGATTCCCAAGAACGATAAAACAAGCAGAAGCTTTAGAAGCATTGTTGGAGGAGAAAGGTATTGACTTTGTAGGTACAATTGGTCTTGATGCTAATGATGAGGTATTAGTAGCGAGAATCTTAGAAAGAGGTAAGACAAGTGGTAGAGCTGATGACCAAGATGAAACTAAAATCAGAAACCGCTATAAAGAATACAATGAGAAAACAGCACCTCTTATTGAGTTCTATAATAATAAAAATCAATATGCTGCTGTTGACGGGATTGGATCAATAGAAGAAGTGACTGAGCGTCTAAGTAAAGTTATAGATACTTTAGTATAAGCACTTTTGTATTTGAAAAAATACTATTTTTGCAGCCCAAAACTTTTTACATATTGTAAAGAGTAATAATAATAAAAGAAAGATGACTGAAGGGAATTTTGTCGATTATGTAAAAATATATGTTGCCTCTGGAAAAGGAGGTAGAGGATCTACACACTTACACCGCGAAAAATTTATTGAAAAAGGAGGACCTGATGGAGGTGATGGAGGTCGAGGTGGACATGTTTATATTGTAGGTAATGAAGGTCTTTGGACTTTGTTTCACTTAAAATTCATGCGCCATATTAAAGCAGGACATGGAGGTGATGGTGGTAGTTCAAGAAGTACTGGTGCTGATGGTGAAGATAGAATTATCGAAGTACCTCTTGGAACAGTTGTAAAAGATAAAGAGACAGGAGAAGTTCTATTTGAAATTACAGAACACGGAGAAAAACAAATTGTAGCTTTAGGAGGTAAAGGTGGTTTAGGTAACTGGCACTTTAGATCTTCTACTAATCAAACACCGCGATATGCTCAGCCAGGATTATCTGGACAAGAGTTAGATGTGATTTTAGAGTTAAAAGTGTTAGCAGATGTTGGACTAGTTGGATTTCCAAATGCAGGAAAATCTACACTTCTATCTGTTTTAACCTCTGCAAAACCTAAAATTGCGGATTATCCGTTTACAACTTTGAAGCCTAATTTAGGTATTGTGGCTTATCGCGATTTTAAATCTTTTGTGATTGCAGATATACCTGGTATTATTGAGGGTGCTGCTGAAGGAAAAGGTTTAGGACATTACTTTTTAAGACATATAGAACGCAACTCAACTTTGCTTTTTATGGTGCCGGCAGATGCTGATGATATCAAGAAAGAGTATGAAATTTTAGTTGATGAATTGCGTAGATATAACCCAGAAATGTTAGATAAAGATCGTCTTTTGGTTGTTACTAAGTGTGATATGCTGGATGATGAATTGAAATCTGAGTTAAAAGAACAACTTGATTCTGAATTAAGCGGAGTACCGTATATGTTTATTTCTTCTGTGGCTCAGCAAGGGCTTACAGAATTAAAAGATAAACTATGGGAAATGTTGAATAAAAAATAGTTAATTAAGGATATTCTATTTTAATCCTTAGAGCCAAGAAAAAGTGTAGAAAAATTAGCGTTAATTATTGTTCTACGGCAAGTTGCAGTCATATTTTTATTTTTTTTTGTCTATATTTACCACTAAACTGGAAATATGTAATTAGAGAAATATAACTTATATGCTAACATTAATTTTTCTCACTTTTGTACTTGCTTTTATAGTACTATTTTTGAAAGAGTTCGTAAGAACTAAATATGTTGCAATAATATCCCTACTTCCATTTTCAATTTTTTTATATCTATTATCTTTTTTACCAACAATAAAAGATGGTACAAGTAGCCTAATTTATACGACTGACTGGGTTCCTTCATTGGGAATTAGTTTGGATTTTAAATTTGACGGATTATCTGTTCTTTTTGGGTTATTGATTTCAGGAATTGGAACATTGGTATATTTATATGCAATTTCTTATCTAAAGGGGCATCCGCTCTTACATCGCTTTTTATGCTACCTCACTATATTTATGGGGGCCATGTTAGGTGTTGTTACTTCAGATAACCTTATCACACTGTTTATCTTTTGGGAATTAACGAGTATTAGTTCCTTTTTCTTGATAGGATTTAACAATGAGGAAGAAGAATCCCGTAAAAGTGCTTTATGGGCTTTTTCAATCACTGGTTTAGGAGGTTTTTTCCTTTTGTCGTTTGGGATAATTGTTGGAACTATTACAGGAACTTACTCTATAAGTGAGTTGCTAAACCACAGTGATGTATTAAAAGATAGTCCATACTATTTATTAATCATCTTATTTTTGTTTGTGGCTGCTTTTACAAAGTCAGCTCAATTCCCTTTTCACTTTTGGTTACCTGGAGCAATGAAGGCTCCGACACCTGTATCTGCTTATTTGCACTCAGCTACAATGGTGAAGGCAGGAGTGTTTTTAGTGGCGAGGTTTACTCCTATTTTAGGAGGTGAGTTTTACTGGAATACAATTTTACTTGTGGTAGGAGGAGTGACTATGTTGTTTGGTGCTTTTCACAGCGTGTTCCGAAAGGATATGAAGGGTATTTTAGCTTATTCGACTATATCTGCTTTAGGTTTGTTGATGTTTCTATTGGGAATAGGAACAGAATTAGCAATGTATGCTATGGCGGTATTTGTGTTAGCGCACGCGTTGTATAAAGCTGCCTTTTTCTTAATCACAGGTATTGTTGATCACGCGTTACACACAAGAGATATCAATGAACTGAGTGGACTGCGTAAGCACTTTCCTTTACTTGCTGTAACAGCAGTTATCGCAGCTTTATCATGTGCGGGAATTCCTTTGACTTTTGGTTTTATTGGTAAGGAACTCATTTATGAAAGTGGATTGCACTTTTCGGATTACAGTTGGATATTGCTCATTACTGGAGCGCTCTTTATTACCAATGTATTTTTGACTGCATCAGGTTTTTTAATTGGGTTTAAACCCTTTTTTGGCAAAGGTATGAAGAAGGTGCGCATTGCTCATAAGCCAGATTGGATGTTATTGACTCCTACGATAGTATTGAGTTTCTTTACTTTGTTATTGGGTATTTTTCCGATTATCGCCTATAAGGAGATTATACTTGCTGTTTTTGCTTCTCTTAATAGAGAAGTAGTTGAGATGCCTTTAAAGATTTGGCATGGTGTCAATAGTAGTTTGCTATTAAGCGGATGTACGATACTATTAGGAAGCATTATTTATTTTGTATTCAAAAAGTGGAAGAATCCGATGTGTTTTGTCCAGCGTTTTGATCGATTAGCTCCTCAGCATATTTTTTCTATACTGGCAGAAAAGTTCAGGTTACTCGCTTATAAGTATACTTTTATCTTTCACAGTAGTTATCTGAGATCGTATTTAGCTGTAATTATTGTTTTTTTCATCGGCTTGGTAGGATATAAATTGTTTACAGACGTGCCTTTGCGAGTGAATACAACAGGGCTCTCCGAGTTTAGGATCTATGAGTTAGTTGTATTTTTGATAACGGTAGTGGCTGTAATATTTGCTATTAATACATCTTCGCGATTGACTGCTATTGCAGCTACAGGAGTTGTAGGATATTGTATTTGTTTGATATTTGTCTTTTACGGTGCTCCAGATCTTGGTATGACACAGTTTGCAATCGATACGTTGACAACTGTTTTGTTTGTATTGGTCTTGTTCAAGCTTCCGCCATTTCTAAGATTCAATAATCGAAGATTACAGATTCGTGATGCTGTTATTTCTATCTCATTTGGAGTGTTAATCTCTATTATCACTCTTCAAGCACTTGTCTCTCCAGCAGATAAGGATATAAGTAGGTTTTATGCCGAGAATGCTTATGTACTTGCGAAAGGGAAGAATGTAGTAAATGTTATTTTAGTTGATTTTAGGGGGTTTGATACTATGATTGAAACTATTGTGTTGTCAATCGCTGCATTAGGGGTTTTCAGTATGTTAAAATATAAAGAAGATGAAGAAGAACTCGAGAATTAGAAAGAGAAGGTTAGACACTACGATTTTGCGAACGGCAACCAACTATTTGTTACCGCTCTTGCTGTTGTTTTCTTTGTTTGTATTACTTAGAGGACATTACCTTTCGGGTGGTGGATTTGTAGGAGGGTTGATCGCATCTATTGCTTTTGTTTTACACTCTTTTGCATATAGTACAAGACGCACACTGAGATTGTTTCAAGTGTCGCCTTTATTGTTAATACCTATAGGACTAACGTTGTCATTTGTCAGTGGCTTTTTACCAGTTATTTTGGGTTCTCCTTTTTTGACCGGTATTTGGTTTGCTGATTCAGTGGCTGTAATTGGTTCTGTAGGAACAGCACTTTTTTTTGATATAGGAGTGTATTTAGTAGTAATTGGAGTAGTATTGACAATATTGTTTACTATTTCAGAAAATGTATAAGAGAGAAGAATATGGAATTACTTTTAGTAGCATTAGTAGGTATTTTATATTCAGCAGGAATATACTTAATACTTAGAAGGAGTATGGTGAAATTACTTTTGGGGTTTATGATGCTTGGAAATGGAGCTAATATTCTCATTTTCTTGATGGGAGAACTGACCAAAGGTAGAGCGCCAATTATAGATGGGGATAGTATTCATTTTACGGATGTGTATGCAGATCCTGTACCACAAGCGTTAATCTTAACGGCTATTGTGATTAGTTTTGGATTAACAGCTTTTGCAATTATTCTATTGAAGAAAGTTCACGCAACAACAGGTACTGATGATCTCGATTCTCTTAATGTACAAGATTTAGATATATGATTTCGAACTTTATTTTAGCACCTATACTTGCACATATGTTAACTGCTATTGTCTTGATGTTCTTTTGGAAGAATGTGCAAGCGCAGAAGACAATTAGCGTTATTGGAAACTGTATTGCTTTCCTGGTTAGCTTGAGATTGTTTGCATTGGTATGGGAGAATGGAAATATGACAATGCAAATGGGAGGTTGGCAAGCTCCATTTGGAATCACTTTTGTTAGTGATACGCTTAGTGCAACAATGGTTGTACTAACTGCTATTGTATCTTTGGCTGTAGGTGTATATTCTACAGCAGCAACAAATATTAGTAGGATAAGATATGGGCACTTTTTTATTTTCCATTTTCTTATTATGGGATTAATGGGAGCCTTTTTGACAGGTGATATCTTTAATCTCTATGTTTGGTTTGAAGTTGTGATTATATCTTCATTTGTGTTGTTAACCTTAGGAGGTAAGAAAAGGCAAATGGAAGGGGCTGTAAAGTATGTAACCATGAATATGTTGGCCTCCTCTATATTTTTGACTGCTATCGGGATTTTATATGGAATCACGGGTAGTTTGAATATTGCGGATTTGCCAGAGCACGTAGCAGCGGTAGAAAACAGGGGATTGGTAACAGTTACTGCTTTATTGTTCTTCGTTGGGTTTGGTATTAAATCTGCGGTGTTCCCTATGTATTTCTGGCTGCCATCATCCTATCATACTCCCCCTTCAGCGATTGGTGCTGTATTCGGTGGGTTATTGACAAAGATGGGGGTTTACTCTATGTTGCGTATTTTTACTGTTGTCTTTGAACCAGATGATTTTATCCTTGGTGTGTTTATTGTTATTGCAATTTTAACGATGATTAGTGGCGCATTAGGAGTAATCAATAAAAGGAATATGCGTCGTATATTTTCCTATTTCATTGTTTGTCATATAGGGTATCTGATTGCTGGTATTGGTATCTATACGGAGTTGGCTTTAGTAGGAGTAGTGTTTTACTTGATTCACGATGTAATTGTCAAGAGTAATTTATTCATGATGAGTGGAATCATTCAAAAGATTCGAATGACACAAGATGTGTACCGCTTAGGTGGTTTCTATAAAGATTACCCAAGGTTATCACTTGTTTTTGCTGTTATCTTGTTTTCACTTGCAGGTATTCCACCTTTATCAGGTTTTTGGCCCAAGATAATGTTGTTTCAAGAAGCATTTAAACAGGAGAGTTATGTGTTGTTGGCGACGTTGATTTTTGCCAGTTTTATTACCTTGTTTATTGTAGCCCGTATATGGTCTGAAGTTTTTTGGAAAGATCTGCCAAAACCTAATGCAGAAGAGATTGACCACTTTGCTACTTTTCACAAGAGAGGAAAGATTGCCTTGGTTTTACCTGTAGTAGGATTGGCGATGGTATCTTTGTTTATAGGTTTGAAGGCTTCATTTGTTTTCGAAATAGCCGAACGCATTGCTTATGAATTAAAGAATCCAAGTATTTATATAGAATCAGTGATGCATCACTTAAAATAGGGAGAGTATGTTAAAGTATTTTTTATTAAACTTATTACTGGCATTTGTTTGGGTTGCTCTAACGGGACAGCTGAACTACTCTAACTTTATATTTGGTTCCGTAGCAGGTTTCTTTATTTTGTGGATGCTGACGCGTAGATCCAATATGGCAGAGAAAGAGTATTTCTATCGCGTACCTAAAATATTAGTTTTCATTCTGTATTTTTTATATGATATGATGGAAGCAAATTTAAGAGTGGCTATTGATGTAATGACACCGAATTTCCACACAACTCCAGGTATTATTAAGTATCAACTGGATGCCAAAACGGATTTTGAGATTACAATGCTGACAAATATTATTGCACTAACGCCTGGTACAATGGTAATGGATATTGCAGATGATAAGAGCTATGTGTATATACATACGATGTATTTGAAAGACAAGAAAAAGTTCGTCAAGAATATGAAAGAACGTACGGAAACTAAATTATTAGAGATATTGCGATGACAGTAGATGATTATTTATTATATGTTATAATGCCTATTATCAGTTTGTCTTTGATATTTATTTTTATCAGATTTATTAAAGGACCAACTGTTGCAGATCGCGTAGTCGCTTTAGACTTATTGATTACGGTGGGTGTAGGAGTGATAGGTTTATTCAGTTTGATTGCTGATAACCCTATATTTTTGGATGTGGCTATCATTTTGGCTCTAATTGCCTTTTTAAGTACAGTAGCCTTTGCATTTTATTTAGTTAAAAGAAATAGAGATGATTGATATTTTTATAATGATACTTTGTACAGTAGGGGCTATCTTCGTGTTGATCGCTTCGATAGGAATTGTGAGGATGCCTGATTTTTACACCAGGTTATCTATCACTATTAAAGCTGCGACCTTGGGTATAGGATGTATTTTAGCAGGTGCTGCAATTCATTTTTCTGAGTTTTCTACTACGACAAAAGTGTTGGCTATTATATTTTTCTTGTTTATTACATCTCCAGTAGCAGCATTTCTTATTGCGAGAACGGCCTATATTACTGGAATTAAATTATGGGATAAATCTGTAGTCGACGAACTACAAGATCGCTATGATAATAACAATAACATACCGAATAAGGGGTGTAAAGAAGACGAGGAGTAAAGAGTCTTGTTTAGTAGCGTTTGAATTATTTTTTTTATTGTGGAGAAATCTATTGAATTACTTTTATCTTCGCAATCTAACATCTATAACAATTATGAAAAAAATCGTGTTATTTTTATCAGCATTATTATTTGTATTACCTGTTAAGGTTAAGGCTGATGAAGGAATGTGGTTCTTGATGTTTCTTGAGCGTTTGAATCAACGCGACATGGAAAAAATGGGACTACAATTAACTGCTGAAGAAATCTATAGTATTAACAATCATTCATTAAAAGATGCTATTGTGCAATTTGATGGAGGTTGTACAGCGGAAATCGTATCAAGTCAAGGTTTAGTTTTAACAAACCACCACTGTGGATATGATAAAATTGCTAATCTATCTACGCCTGAAGATGATATTCTAACAAATGGATTTTGGGCAAAGGATAAGCAATCTGAAAGAGAGGCAAAGGGACTATCTGTTCGCTTCTTTGTTCGTATGGATAACGTTACAGACCGTATTTTATCTGTAGTTGATGACAAGATGTCTGAATTAGATAGAGAAAAAGCAATTAACAAGGAGATTGCTAAGATTCAAAAAGAGAATGATGAAGGCGGAAAATACACTGTTTCTGTTCGTTCTTTTTTTCAAGGAAATGAATTTTACTACTTTGTTTACCAAGATTACACTGACGTTCGTTTAGTAGGTACACCTCCAAATAGTATTGGAAAATACGGTGGTGATACTGATAACTGGGAATGGCCAAGACATACAGGTGATTTCTCTATTTTTAGAGTATATACTGATAAAGAGGGGAACCCTGCGCCATATTCACCAGAGAATATTCCAATGGCTCCTAAGCACTATTTACCTGTTTCTACAGCTGGTATTAAAGAGGGAGATTTCTCTATGATCCTTGGATATCCAGGACGTACAAATCGTTGGATGCCTGCTCAAGGTGTTGAACAAAATATCAAGTTTGCGTATCCTGCTTGGGTTGAAGGATCTAAGTTAGGTATGGATGTAATGAAAAAGTATATGTCTGAAAATGACGAAGTACGTTTGAATTATGCCTCTAAGTATGCTGGTGTTGCAAACTATTGGAAAAATAGACAAGGGATGATTGATGCCTTAACACAGCATCAAACTGTAGCAGTAAAAACGGAGAATGAAAAGGCATTTGACAGTTGGGCTAACAAAGAAGAAAATAAAGCAAAATATGGCGATGTAATAAATGATATCAATGCGTATTATGCTGCGACTAATGAAAAAGCACGTCATGATAATTATTTGATCTCTATGATGAGAACATCTTCTATGGTGGCTATTCCATACAGATTGGCTGGAGGAGTTGAGAAATTTGCCTTAGGAAAAAAATCTACTCGCGATGAAATGCGTGCAGAGTTTGAAGATTTTGCATCAAGTTTATATAAAGGTAAATATGAACCTTTAGAAAGAGAAATGTTGGCAAAACAATTAGAACTTTACGTTTCTAAATCCGAAGGATATGAGATTGCACCTTATGTAGCTCAGATTCAAAAGGAGTATAAGGGCGATTTTACAAAGTTTGTCAATGAAGCATTTTCAAAGAGTATTTTTGCTAATATCAATGCATTAAAGGCATTTTTAGATAAACCAAAGGGTGTCGTTATTTCAAGAGATCCGTTGTTTAAATTGTCTTTGGCTTTAATGGAGAAAAGCAGACATAAAACAGAGGAATTAGCTAAGTTAGAGGACAAGTATCAAAAGGCATTTAGATTATTAGTTGACGGATTGCAAAAGAGTAATCCTGATAAAAAGTATTACCCAGATGCAAACTCAACCCTGCGTTTAACTTACGGTACTGTTAAAGATTTACCAAGAGGAAAGAAGGTGAATGATGCAGCGGAAAATTGGTTTACTACTTTGAAGGGAACAGTTGCTAAACACATACCAGGCGATGAGGAATTTGAAAATCCTCAAAAGTTAATTGATTTGTACAATGCAAAAGATTATGGACCTTATGCGGATAAAGCGGGACATCTACCAGTTAACTTCCTAACTAATCACGATATTACAGGAGGTAATTCAGGATCTCCAGTGTTAAATGCAAAAGGAGAATTGATTGGTTTAGCTTTTGATGGTAACATTGAAGCTATGGCAGGAGATGTTATTTACGACCCAGAACTACAAAGAACAATCAATGTGGATATTCGCTATGTACTTTTTATCATTGATAAATTTGCTGGAGCTAAACACATCGTTGATGAAATGACAATAGTAAAGTAATTTGATTTACAGAAAAATATTTATCTTAAGAGCACCTGATTTCAGGTGCTTTTTTTTGCATCTTTGTACCGTGTAACCTAAGTTTAAGGTATGAAATTCATCTTTTTTTTATCCTCTTTTATTTTATTGATCAGTTGTAGTAAGCAACCCAATAAATTAGAAGGTGAAACCAAGCTCTCTTACTACTATTGGAAGACTACTTTCGAATTAGATAGTATAGAGAAACAATCTATTCAAGAGCTTAATGTTACTAAATTGTATATGCGTTATTTTGATGTAGTAATGCAAAATGACGTAGCAATACCTATAAGTCCTATCCTATTTAAAGAGAAAGTGAGTGAAGGTATTTCGATCGTCCCTGTGGTTTATATTAAAAATGAAGTGATGCTTCGAAACAATATTAATCTTCAGGCATTAGCACAGAAGATCGTTCACTTCATTAAGCAGGTGAATGAGCGGAATGCGCTCTCCATTACAGAAGTACAATTTGACTGTGATTGGTCATTACAATCTCGAGAAAACTTTTTTACTTTAATAGAAGAAATTAAGAAAATAGAACAGTGGAAAGTTTCGTCTACTATTCGCTTACACCAGATTAAGTATGCTGAGAAAACAGGAATACCCAATGTTGATCATGGTGTCTTGATGTATTACAATATGGGTAGTATAGCTGCGGATAGCCTTAACTCAATCTACGATAGGAATATTGCAAATAAGTACATCGCTTATATCAAAGGATATCCTCTGCGCCTAAACTATGCTTTACCAATCTATTCTTGGTTGATTCAGAGTAGGAAAGGTAAAGTTGTTCGGATGATTAGCCGCATACGCTTAGAAGATGTGTCAGCAAATGACGCTTTTAAATTAGTGAATGCTAAGCAGTTTGAAGTGGTCAAAACAGGGGATTATTTCGGACAGTTTTTTAGACAAGGTGATCTTATTAAGATTGAAAGTATTACTTCAGAACAGTTGTTAGAAATGAAAAAGGACCTATTAAAGGTGAGTAATGCTTGTCCCAATGAAATTATATTATACGATTTGAATTCAAAAAATATAAACTCTTATGAAAAAGAAGTATTTAAAGAACTTATTACTTGCAAGTAGCTTCTCTGCAGTTGTAGGCGTAGGTATTTATAGTTATGCTTGTGCTGATGGGTATTGGAGTTACGCTATGACTTCCTCTTTTACGCCTGAAGCATTCGTTGATAAATCTTATCAACCCATGTTTTTTGCTCCTTACGAACGGTTTTACAATAATCAATATATTTCGAATACGGATGTTTTTCACAATAATATTGTAGAAGATTGGAGTGTGTATTTAGGAAATAAGGTTTCTAAAGAAGCTATTGCTTATTACCTATTGGATGATTCAGATAGTGAGAATAATAGTCGATTACTGTATTTAGATTTGAATAAGAAAAAGAATAAATCAGGTAAATACGGTTTAGATTTAAAAGATGAAAGAGTAATGAATTTTGTTACTTTTTTGAATATTGCAAAACGGATAGATGCCTATAGTAGTCGTACATATGATTATTGGAATTATTCAGAGTATGTAGAAATTCCTGTGGACAATGATATTGTGACTTTATCACAGCAATTCTACGATAAAATGAATAAGTCAGATAAGTTTTTTAGTAACCGCATGTGGTTTCAAGTGCTAAAAGCAAAGTTTTATTCGGGTAATCGTCAGTCTGTCATAAGCTATTTTGAGCATACAGCACATAAACAAGAAAAGAACACATTGTATTATAGAGGACTTGGCTATGTGGCAGGTGCTTATTATCAAGCTGGAAATTATGAAACCTCTAATCTATTGTATGCTGAAATTTACAATGCTGAACCTCAATTGCGTCAAATAGCCACTTATAATTTTAAACCATTAGATAACACTGCTATCCAAAGGATAGTAGAAATGACAGATGATGTTAATGTACAAACTGCTATTTGGGCTATCATGGGGTATTATAAAGATGAGATTAGCAGCATGAAACAAATTTATGCTATTGATCCGAGTAGTCCACATATTGATTATTTGTTAACGAGATGGGTTAATGTACAAGAGCAGGAAGTCAATATTCCTACGGAGCATAGGTTTAAATCTAAAGCAGATTATTTTAAATCTGTCGAAGGAAAGATTGATCAAAGTACATATCAATGGATAAGGGATGTTAGCAATAAAAAACAGAAACTACACAATCCTGTGTTGTGGAAATTAACGCTGGCCTATTTAGATATTTTTCAAGGAAGCTTTAGCAGTGCATCAAAGTATTTAGAGGATGCTAAAGCGTTAGTGAAAAGTGATGATGTAATGATTCAAGATCAGATACGTTTATTTTCTTTAATCAATGCTGTTTCTCAAGTTGAAAAGGTGGATTCAAAGGTAGAGGCACGTCTTTTAACTGAAATGCAATGGTTGTTTCAAAATTTGAATACGCGTGATTATTCAGATCCTTTTAGATATGAATATGCAGCACATTGGGTGAAACGCTTTCTTTCAACAGTGTATAAAGAGAATAACAATACTATTATGGCTGAAGTATTAGTTTCAGAAGGACCTTCTTATTACAGTAATTTGAAGCAATCTCGTGAAATGGAAGAGTACCTATTGAGCAAGAATAAAAGTGCTTTCGAACAATTGTTTGTTGATAGTTATGGGTTTAATCTAAGTGATATTTATGAAAGTCGTGCGCTGTATTTTTTCTATCAAGATAAAATTGAGGAAGCTATTGTTGAGATGGAGAAAGCACAGCCAGTCAAGAGAAAAAATGCTTACTTTTCTAATGAATATGAGACCTTATTATATAAAGATACTGAATTATTAGGAAATCCATTTAACGGAAATATCAAAGATTGTAACGATTGTGATCATCAAGCAAAACAAAGAGTGAAGTATACCAAGCTTTCTTTCTTGAAAAAAATCAAGGAAATGAAAGATAAGATTGCAAAGGGAGAAGATGTTTATAATAATGCTCTTTTATTAGGTAATGCGTTTTACAATACGACTTACTTTGGAAATGCAAGGGTGTTTTATTACAATAGTATCCTAAACGAATATGGTAGTAACTCTATTAGTAGTAACAATAAAGCTATCTTATTAAGTATGAAGTTAGCTGAAAAATACTATGCAATTGCCCAAAAACAGGCTACTACAAGAGAGCAAAAAGCGAAGTTAGCCTATTTCGAAGCAAAAATTGAGCGAAACAATTTTTATGTAAAAGAATACCATAGCAAGGATTATTATTACGGCGCGTGGGGGGATGATATTATGTTTAAAAAGTGGAAGGGATTCGCTAAATTGAAAGAACAGTATAGCGACACGAATTTCTACCAAGAAGTAATTCAGGAATGCGAATACTTTGATCGTTATCAGGCAAGTAGAAGATAATATTTTTTATAACAAGAAAACGGATGGCTCAATTAACCATCCGTTTTTTATTTATAGGGTAAATAGTATTTATTATCTGTATTTACATGTATTACTTTACCCAAGGAGTAAGGGAAAGAATGCATACGCAAATAAGAGTGTAAGTACTGTTATATCTAATATAAAAACTTTTTTACTCGTGAACCATTGCAAGACAATTGTGCTGAGAATTCTCGTAACAAAGGCATAGATGAAGAATGTAAATATGCGTTGACTATATGGATTAATGTATATGGTCTGGCTATACCCCTTTTGCATAATTGAGATAAAGTCTCTCGTCAATCCTCTACTTCTACAATATTGGATAGGCATTCCTTCACAAGAGGAACGTATATTGATTCCACTTATGTCTGTAAAAGCTAAGATGCTGATATAGCCAAATAAGATTGCAAGTAAGGCAGCGAATATACTATTGATCAGTACGTATTCTCTCTTCAAGATATTAATTGTATTTAATCGTCTTCTTCTGTATCTTCTGTCCAAATGTATTCTGTATCTTCTTGTATGCTATCCGTTTGATATTCATCTTGATATAGTGTATTGTCGTAGTATGAGTTTGTATTATCTATATCTCTGGCAACAGAAGTTAATGCCGCAGCAAATATGGTATGCCAGACAATACAAATAAGCATTCCTACACTGCCAACGACTGTGGCTGCGATAGCAAACCCCTTAGGAGTACGGTTTTTTGTAGTCTTGCTAATCGCTACGATTCCAAGTATCAATGAAGGAATTAAAAACAACAAAGCAAACCAGTAAAAACATGGGATAAAAGAGGTGATTAAACCTATAATACCCAGTACCAAACTGATAATCTCTAAAGTGTAGTCAGGTGATCTTTGGGGATATTGGTTGTTATTTTGGTATTCGAAATTTTGATTTTCCATAGTTTTAATTTTTTGTTAAAATTAAACAATAAAATTGATTTTCATTCTACTGCATTTTTATTGGTCGCAGACTGTAGTTAAAACTATGCACTTTAGTGCATTTAGCTTTCAGCTTCTAAAAATGTTTACCTTTGATATATGGAATATCAACGAACC
>NZ_WSPP01000124.1:0-14247 GCF_009767705.1 Myroides sp. LoEW2-1
AGAAAAGTCTAAAATAGGTTCAATCGACTTTGAAAACGTAAAATTCGGTTCAGTATTCACAGACCACATGTTAGTTTGCCACTACAAAGATGGTAAATGGGGACAAGTAGAAATCAAACCTTATGGACCAATGTCATTTGAGCCATCAGTTAATGTATTCCACTATGGACAAGCTATCTTTGAAGGAATGAAAGCTTACAAAGATGAAAATGATAAAGTTTGGTTATTTAGACCAAGAGAAAACTGGGCTCGTTTTAACAAATCAGCAGAGCGTTTAGCAATGCCTCAAATTGATGAAGCTCGTTTTGTTGATGGATTGAAAGCTTTATTGCAATTAGATCAAGAATGGGTAAGAAAAGGAGAAGGAAATGCTCTTTATATTCGTCCTTTTATGATAGGAACACACCCAGGTGTAGTAGCAGGACCATCTTCAGAATTTATGTTCTGTATCATCCTTTCGCCTGCACGTACATATTATTCAGGTAAAGTAAAAGTTCAAATCGCTGAACACTATAGCCGTGCTGCAAATGGTGGAGTAGGATCAACAAAATGCTCTGGAAACTATGCTGGACAATTCTACCCAACAAAATTGGCTCAAGAAGCAGGGTACCAACAAGTTATTTGGACAGATGACACTACACATACAAAATTAGAAGAAGCTGGTACTATGAACGTATTCTTCAGAATTGGAGATACTTTAATCACAGCTCCTACTAGTGAAAGAATCTTGGATGGTGTGACTAGAAAAAGTTTAATTGCTATTGCTGAAAGCAAAGGAATTAAAGTTGAAGTGAAGTCAATTGTAGTTCAAGACTTATTAGATGCTCAAGCAAAAGGAGAATTAAAAGAAATTTTTGGAGCTGGAACAGCTGTAACTGTTGGTCAAATTGAAGGATTTGCTTACCAAGACAAATACTACCAATTACCAGAAATTGCAAATGAAAATTCTTATGCTATTCAATTAAAAACAGCATTACAAGGAATTCAACAAAAACACATTGAGGATACATTTGGATGGACTGAAACTATCTAATTTTTCTCAATAAATACAGTATTTTAAAACGGCAGAACTTTCTGCCGTTTTTTATATCTAATATTACATGCTTTTCCCTATTTTTGTAAAAATTACTAATTATGTTTACTGAAGGTCAAATTAAATTCGCAATCTTTTTCATTGTAACCTTTGCCATTGTTTTAATCATTGTCTATCGCAAAGATCTAAAACTGCATAAAGTTTATTATAAGAATAGATTATGGGTACTACTTGCTTTTTTTGCTTTTATAGGCTCATTATTCTTACTTAAAAACGTATTAAAATAAAATCAATGCTTTTTAAATGAAACAGTCATGAAAATATTCAAATACTTCTTATTGTTAATCTTACTTGGTGCAATTTCACTTACAGTATTTATTTTAACTCAAAGTCCTACTTTCAAAGTAGAACAAAAGTTTACTGTAGATGCCCCCAAAGAAGTAGTATATGAATATATAGAAAATTTAGATTTATGGTCTGACTGGATTGACATTCAAAAACAAGGTAATGGTATATATGATATATCTATTGACAATATTGGAAGTTTCCCTATCAAAGAAGAATATAAACATCCCTATGACAGTTTGTCCCAAGATATTTTATACGATGATAAAATTTCCAATATCTTTTGGTCATTTAAAAACAACAAGAATAAAACAGATATTAATTTTACCTTTCAAGGTCGTCTGGATTTAAAGACAAAATTAATTACTTTCTTTCAAGGAAACCCAAATCAAGTTGTTTCTTCTTCTATTGAAAAGAACATAAATAATCTCATTGTTTACTTTTTGAAACAATACAAAGATTACAAAATCGAAGTAAGAGGTAAAAAAAGGATTAAGAACACTAATTATATATCTTTCTATAAAGAATCTACTTTAGGAACACTAAATATTGATATCAATAAGGCTTATACTAATATTAAGCATTTTTTAGACCAAAACAACATTGAAGTTGTAGATAAACCATTCTTAATATTACAAAAAGACATCAACAGAGATCACCTGACTTACGAATTTGCTATTCCCATTAAAGAAACGTTATTCCTGACAGAGAATGATCTTTTTAAATTTGGAGTTCTTCAATCTCAAGACTACTTTGATACGAGTTTAGAAGGGTATTATTCACACTTAGGAGAAGTATTTCTCAAAACTAATGTGGAATTAAACAAACTCGACTACAACAGAGATCGTTCTAAAAACTTAATTATCTTCTTAGAAAATTCAGTTATTGATACGCGTTTCCCTGCTCAATGGAAAACAGTTATTAAAACACCTGTTGTTAAAGCTCCTGAAAATATTAATACGGCTTATTAAAACAAAGTATATCATACAAAAAGGGATAGTTATAAAAAAATAACTATCCCTTTTTGTCTATTCTTCCTATCGTTGCTTAATATCCTAAACTTGGATTATCTTTCAACATTTTTATAGCTTTTTCTAAATCTTCAAAAGTATCAATTCCAATTCCAACGTGATTTGTCTTAGCCATTTTGATGCGTTTACCATACTCTAAATAACGCAATTGCTCTAATTTTTCAGAGGCTTCTAAGAACTTCATTGGCAAAGTAGTAAACTCAAGCAAAGCTTGTTTTCTAAAGGCGTAAATCCCGATATGTTGATAATATTGTACACCCGCATTCTTTTCTCTTGGATAT
Source organism: Myroides sp. LoEW2-1 (assembly GCF_009767705.1). NCBI lineage: Bacteria > Pseudomonadati > Bacteroidota > Flavobacteriia > Flavobacteriales > Flavobacteriaceae > Myroides > Myroides sp. LoEW2-1. The sequence goes on from NZ_WSPP01000124.1 coordinate 2,691, forward strand.
GGAATTACAGATCTTGAGAAATAAAGGGCTGTATTAGATTCATCTACGACCACTTTGACGTTATTTGGGTTCTCTATTACCTGCCAGTCATCAATTGGAGTCATTAAAGAAGCTAAATCGACTTGTTTCTGCTTGTCTTCTTTAAAAATAGCAATCAAACTCTCTAAATTGCTTTTATTGATAAAGGGTTCGTCTCCTTGTACATTGATGATAATATCTGCATCAATATCCTTTACAGCTTCGGCTATTCGATCACTACCACTCTCATGCTGCTTGATACTCATAACAGCCTTTCCCCCATTATTAACTATCTCATTATAAATAAGCTCTGAATCTGTTGCAACAAAAACATCATCAAACAAATTAGTGTGTATTGTTGCTTCATATGTTCTTCTAATCACTGTTTTCCCACACAAATCTTGCATCAATTTGGCCGGGAAACGCGTTGAAGCATATCTTGCTGGAATTACGGCTATAATTTTCATTTCTATTATTCTTGTTTACCTTCCAAAGGTAAGAAAAAGCACCTCATTAAAATTCATTGAAATAACTATATAAGCAATTTTTTATCAATTGTAGAATTTGTAAAACTGATCACTTACTATAAGTACTGTTTAGAATATTTATTGCCTGTATTTTCAATTACCTATAGAAGTTCAAAAGATTACACAAAGAACTATTCTCCTATGAAGAACTCATCCTTAAACCCTATTAAATACAATTTATCCTTTGCACGAGTCATAGCTGTATATAGCCAACGAATATACTCTGGTGAGATTCCATCTGGCAAATAGGGCTGTTCTATAAAAACAGTTTCCCATTGACCACCTTGTGACTTATGGCAAGTGATAGCATAGGAAAACTTTACCTGTAATGCATTGAAATACTCGTTTTCCTTTACCTTCTGAACCATTTTATACTTAGAAATTTCATCTTGATAGTCTAACATTACTTGCTGATAAAAGTAGTTTTGCTGTTCGTAAGTTAAGGCAGGAGATTCACTTGTTAAAGTATCTAACAAAACGATCGTATCAAAACTCTTCATATCAGGATAATCAATCATTCGTACGCGAACATTGGCAAACCTAAACCCATATAGTTCTATCGTCTTATATATTTCGAGCACTTCAATAATATCTCCATTGGCTATAAAATCTGTTATCGTTGAATCCTTTAGCCAATAATAATTATTCTTAACAACCATGAGCAAATCACCACTGGAAATTTCACTTTCTTTATCCAAAATCCGAGCTCTTATCTGTTGATTATAGGCATTTGCACGCTTATTAGATCTCACAATAAAAGCAGTTTCTTCTGGCCCACTATTTGAATACGAGGAATAAATAGCATCTTGAATATCGTAACCATCGACTAATCTAACGATATCTTTAAAGCCTTTTACATCAAACTGAAAAGTATCAAAAAAAGCAGTATCTAATAGTGATCGCAACTCTGTAGCATTATACAAAATACCTGAATCCTCCTCTTGACGCATTACTTCATCTAATTCAATATACTGTACATCCATATTAAACTGAAACCCCAATTGATCGATATCCAAAGCAGGACTTACTTGCATGTTCACTGGGGGCAACTGAGCGGAATCTCCAATGAGAATCAACTTACAGTTTATACCTGAATACACATAATAGATTAAATCATCCAAGAGAGAACCATGAGGATACATATTACTATCAGAAGCGCTCATATCTCCAATCATAGAGGCTTCATCAACAATAAATATGGTGTTTTTGTGTCGATTATTTCGCATGGTGTATCTCATACCGCCACCGCTATTACTTGGCTTTGGGTAGTAGATGTGCTTGTGAATAGTAAAGGCTGGTCTTTGCGAATAGTTGCTTATTACCTTAGCAGCCCTACCAGTTGGTGCAAGCATCACCGCAAACTTATTGATCATCTTGAGCTCATTTACTACACTTGACAATAAAGTAGTCTTACCTGTCCCAGCATACCCTTTCAAGACAAACAATTGATCATCTTTGTCATTTGTAACAAACTCAGCTATCTTTTGCAAAAAGACATCTTGTTTTAAGGTTAATTCATAAGGAAATCTATCGCGAAGCAGTCGATAAAACTGTTGTCCAATCATAGTTAAAGCTTTTTCTGTATTGCCTGTAAAGATACCATGCTTTTTAGGGACAAACTAAATTTCACCTAAAAAACTCCATAGCAAGAGCTATAATGTACTTTAAAACATTCAAATAAAGTAAGCCTTCAAATTTGTAAAGTATAAACCTCATTTCATCTTAAATGCTTAAATTTGCTTTTTTATAATCATACATCATAATCAATCGCGATGGCAAGAAATAATCAGAAATTAGTGATACAAGCTTCTTTAAACAAATTTTCATTTGTTATTAAGAATCTATTATCTCATGAGATTACTTATTTTGCTTCTGAAGCAATTACCCATAAGAAAAGCTTTGAAGAGCAACTTGAACGCTTTTTTGAGAAGTATGATCAATTATCAGAAAAATACGACGAAGTACTTGTTCTTCACGACAGTACTCTCAACACCTTTGTACCTAAATCGCTATTTAAAGAAGAATTGATGGGTGCCTATCTACAGTACAATACCAAAGTATTCACCACAGACTTCTTTGCATTTGATGAAGTGAGTAATTACGATTTTAACAACGTATATATTCCCTTTATCGATCTGAATAACTTCTTATTAGACAAATATGGTACATTTACATATCAAAATATAAATACAGGACTTGTTCAACTTTTACTACCTAAAAGTAAAAAGGAAACAACGACCGCTGTTTATACATATTTAAAAAAGGATCGCTTTGAAATTGTCGTTGCCAAAAACAACAAACTACTGTTGTTTAACTCTTTTCAGTACAATAGCCCTGAAGATTTTATTTACTACGTTTTATTTACCTATGAACAATTGAATCTTGATCCAAATCTAATTCCTATTTACTTGCTTGGAAGAGTCGATCAAGACGATCATGTATACCAGCAAGCTTATACTTTCATCAAAGAAGTCCACGTGATAAATGAACACGCATTTATTGCAGAAGGCCTACTTCTACATTATCAAGTACCTAAACAACATTATATATTATTCCATTCATGAGAATTATATCCGGAAAATTAAAAGGAAGACGAATTAATCCTCCTAAAAACCTACCTGTTCGACCTACAACTGATATGTCGAAAGAAGCCTTATTTAATATCCTAAATCACCATTTCAATTTTAGTGAATTAACTATCTTAGATTTATTTGCTGGTACTGGTAATATCAGTTATGAGTTCGCCTCACGAGGAGCCGAATCTATTGTGAGTGTAGATGGTGACTATGGCTGTGTCAATTTCATCAAGAAAACAGCAAAAGAATTTGATTTAAATATAGTTCCTTTTAAAGCAGATGTATTCAAGTTTATTGAAAAACACAAAACCTCTTACGATATTGTATTTGCTGATCCTCCATATGACTTCACACAAGAACAATTCGAGAAAATAGTCACAGATATCTTGAATTTGGAATTAATAAGTGAAGATGGAATGCTAATAATAGAACACTCTAAATTCACTAAATTGGAACACTTGCCACACTTCTCATTTGAGAAAAGTTATGGAGGTTCAGTTTTCACATTCTTTGAATTTGAACAAGAAGAAATAGAAGATGACGAGGATGAGAGTGAATATGACGAAGAAGATACTTGGGATAGAGAAGAAGAATAGTTTACCCTAACTTATAATACAAAAAAGAGAGCTAACAGATTATAAATGTTAACTCTCTTCTTTATAATACATCCGCCTGTTTACTAAACGGATTTCTTTTAAAAAAAATGCAGACCTATAAGCCGGATTCTGTAAATACTCAAAAAAGTATCCCCTTATCATTTATCTAGGCCATCAATTACTCAATGGCTCCATCTGCCTACCCCTAAAGCATCGGACGAGTCGCCCTCAAACGCTAAATATACATGGCATTTCACCGCATAGAGTTTACCTGGTTTCACTACAGCATTACCTGTACATACTTTCTGTTGCACTTGTCCTCATAGCAAAGCTACGGATGGGTGTTACCCATTATGCTACCCTGTGGTGTCCGGACTTTCCTCCCGCTTTATAATAAAGCCGACGATAAGGCAGTCTGCATAAGTCGGCAAAAGTACTATTTTATTTAACATAACAGCTATACTATATCTTTTTTTACTTGTACTTTTCGTTAAACCTTTGTCAAAGCAAGTTTTAATCAATAGAGATTTATTATACAATACTCTCTTTCACTTATAATTACACAGTAAACAATCGCAACTATCTCTTGTTCTATGATTTCTGCTCATTTTCATTTTTGATAACTATTTTTTAATCTGCGATATAAAAGTATTTTAAGTATTTTTGCTTAAATCATTTTAAAATCTAAAGTGGAATTTACAAAAATAACAGAACAAGCATCTGTGCATAATGACTTAGAAAAAAAGTCAATAAGTGAGCTTTTACACATCATCAATGAAGAAGATCACAGCGTACCTATGGCAATAAAAAAAGCATTACCTCAAATTGAAAATGCAATTAAGCAAGTCGTATTCCAACTAAAAAAAGGAGGAAGACTATTTTATATTGGAGCAGGAACTTCTGGTCGACTTGGTATTTTAGACGCTTCCGAATGCCCTCCCACTTATGGCGTTTCTCCAGATTTAGTAATTGGAATCATAGCTGGTGGAGATTATGCTATTCGTCATGCAGTTGAAAATGCAGAAGACAATCTTAACCAAGGTTGGTTAGATCTTCAATCTCATCAAATAAACAATAACGACATTGTAGTTGGCATTGCAGCATCAGGTACTACCCCTTATGTTATTAATGCTTTAAAGATGTGTAATACTCATGATATTCCCACGGTAAGTATTTCTTGTAATCCCAATAGCCCACTTAGTCAAAGTTCAAAATTCCCTATTGAAGTGATTGTTGGACCCGAAGTAATCACAGGAAGTTCAAGAATGAAAGCAGGCACAGCCCAGAAATTAGTATTAAATATGATTTCTACTACTACAATGATTCAATTGGGAAAAGTAAAAGGAAACAAAATGGTAGATATGAAAATGACGAATGCTAAGCTTATCCAAAGGGGAATACAAATGCTTGTTGAAGAACTACAGGTTTCCGAACAAGAGGCTAAAAGTCTATTAGAAAAACACCAAAATGTCCGAAAGGCAATCATTCAATACAAAAAATAATATAATGGAACAAAAACACACTGACCGTAAATTACTCTTTAAAGGCGTCAAATACTTGGCAGCTACCTTCCCAATGTTCTTTATTGGTCCTGTTCTAATTAATACATCTTTAAAAAATCAAGATCACCCATATTTCTACTTAGTTTTTGGGTTAGGATGCCTTGTATGCGTAGGGTCTATGCTATTGTTTTTTAAAGGTTTGCAAACAATAATGAAATCACTATTTGGAAAATAACAACAATATGAAATCAAAATTAATCTACTTTATTTTACCATTAACAGCAATTGTTGCAACTTCTTGTTATAAACAAGAACGCAATTGCAAAGACTTTAAAACAGGTAAATTTGAATTTACTGCAGAAGTAGATGGTGAAAAGAAAACATCTACGTTTATTCGCACGCAAGAGTACGAAATAGAAACCTTTGAAGGAAAGACAGATACTTCAAGTATTCGTTGGGTCAATGATTGTGAGTATATATTGCAAAAGCTACACCCAAAAAACATGGCTGAGAAAAAGGCAGTGACTATGAAAATCATTACTACAGATGGCAACTCATGTGTATTTGAGTATGGAATAGTAGGTGATGCAAGAAAAGAGAGAGGAACTCTTGTCAAAGTAGGAGAATTATAATTGCTAATTCACATATAAAATAGAAATGGAAGTACTTTTTACAGCTGATGCTATAGTCGCCTTTATTACCCTAACATTCTTAGAGATAGTCTTAGGGATTGACAACGTAATATTTATTTCGATTGTTACAGGTAAGTTACCTGAAAATCAAAGAAAAAAAGCAACGCAAATAGGGTTATTTTTAGCAATGTTCATGCGTATCGCTTTACTATTTGGTGTATCATGGCTTATCGCAATGAAAAAACCTCTTTTCTCCATTGACTGGGGATGGTTTAGTGCCAGTTTCAATGGTCAAGCCCTTATTCTTTTATTAGGGGGTATTTTCTTAATCTATAAGTCAACTAAAGAAATACATGAGAAAGTTAGCCATGTACAACACAATGAACCTGTAGATGAAAAAGATTCAGCAAAGAAAATAGCTGTAAAAAGTTTTGGAAATATTTTAATTCAAATCCTAATGATTGATATTATCTTCTCTATAGATAGTATCTTGACTGCTGTTGGTATGACCAATGGAATACAAGGAGCTTTGTACATTATGATTGCTGCTGTAATTGTATCCGTTGCAGTAATGATGATCTTCGCAGTACCAGTAGGTAATTTTGTTAATAGAAACCCTTCTATACAAATACTCGCATTATCCTTTTTGATTCTAATAGGCTTTATGTTAACAACAGAGAGTATGCATATCTCTCATGCTGTCTTAGCTGGCCAGGAAGTTGGAGCCGTTCCTAAGGGATATTTGTACTTTGCAATTGCATTCTCACTTGTAGTGGAATTTATTAATATGAAAATCAGAAGAAAAACAACATAATATCAAAGGGAGGTAGTTTTCACTACCTCCCTTTATTTATACTATAATTCTTGTTTTTGTTCTAAGAAACGCGCTGTAACGAAATCGATGTCTTTAATTGATTTTCGTGCCCAATCTATTCTCTTCTCAATTAACTCTGCTTCGGTCAATTGCCAACTGACATTTGACTGACGAATACGAGTGGTAAGATTTTGAATAATAACAGCTGCCGAAACAGAGATATTTAAACTCTCTGTAAAACCAACCATTGGTATTTTAATATACGCATCTGCTTGTTCAATTATTTCTGGAGATAATCCAGTTTTCTCAGTACCAAAAAAGATAGCTGAGGGCTTAGTGATATCGAAATCTTCTAAGTGATTTGCCTCAACATGGGGTGTAGTAGCTACAATCTGATATCCTTTTGACTTTACATCATCGATACTACTTTGAACTGTACTATACCTGTGAATGTCTACCCATTTTTCTGCTCCTAAAGCAATTTCTTTATCTATTCTCTTTCCAAACTTTTGCTCTATAACTCTTAATTCTTGTACTCCAAAAACTTCGCAACTACGCATTACTGCACTCGTATTGTGTAACTGATATACATCCTCCGCGACTACTGTAATATGTTTGGTTCTATTGACAAGAACTTCCTTGAATCGCTCTACTCTACTTTCAGTCAAGAAAGACTCTAAGTATTCTAAATATTCAAGATCCTGAAATAGCTTTTTTGAAATATTCATTCTATTTTTATTTTTTTGAAACACAAAGGTAATAATATTATGCAAAAACGATTAGTAGTACTTAGTGGAGCGGGAATTAGCGCTGAGAGCGGCATAAAAACTTTTAGAGATGCTGATGGATTATGGGAAGGGCATGACGTAATGGATGTTGCATCCCCACAAGGGTGGATTCGCAATAAAGAACTCGTATTAAAATTCTATAACGACCGAAGACGACAACTTTTGAGTTGTCAACCTAATCAAGCACACCAGCTATTAGTTGAGTTAGAAAAAGATTACAATGTATCTATCATTACTCAAAATGTCGATGACTTACATGAAAGAGCTGGTAGTAAAGATGTTTTACATTTACACGGCGAATTGCTCAAAGTTCGCAGTGAAGAAGATGAAACATTAGTATATCCTTGGACAGGAGATCTATTGGCTTCAGACCAAAATGACAAAGGACATAAATTAAGACCCCATATTGTTTGGTTTGGAGAAATGGTCCCAGAATTAGAACGAGCAATACCAATTGTTGAACAAGCAGATATTATCCTTATCATAGGTACCTCTCTTCAAGTTTATCCTGCTGCTTCTTTAATTAATTACGCCAACGAAAATGCCAAAGTATATTATATTGATCCCAATCCAGCAATGACAAACTCCTTTAGGCATCACATTACAGTTATCGCTGAAAAAGCGAGTACAGGTGTTCATGCTTTTATTAATCTGCTGTGAATTACTTTGTGCTTTACTTATTTTTTGTATTTTAGATTTTACTAATCAACTAACTTTAATAAACATGAAAAAAGTCTTAACCTTATTTCTATTGACAGCAATAAGTTTGACAAGCTGCTCGTCTGATGATAACAAAGGAGAAACAGAGCATTCTAATATCTCTTTCTCTAACGTAAACTTCAATGATAAAGCTCCAGGAGAAACCGTTATTCTTGAAGGAAAAGGACTTGACCCTGAACAAGAAAGCAAGTATAAAATTATTTTTAGAAAGCAAACAACAGCACCTAAGCTATCCACCAGAGCATTACCTCCAGATAACAGCTTTGAAACCGTAGATGCGGTAATCTATAGGGTAACAACTACATCTGTAGAGTTTAATATACCAAAGGAAGCAACAAATGGCGAAGTTATATTTCGAGATGGTAAGTTCGACTTACGTTTAACAAACTACAATTACAAAAAATAATAAAAAAACACCCGATAAGCATTACTTATCGGGTGTCTGTTTTAATTTAAAACTTTAATTTTCTTTAAAAAGATCCAACGTACACAGATTTTATCTCCTTGATCTGTTTTGAATACTTTAAACTGCGGAGCTAAAATGGTTGCTACAACTGCACTAATCACAGGCAACCATAGCCCTTGCAAATCAGTAAAATAAGACAATCCAAGTCTTGCCAAAACAAACAGAATTGCAAAACTAACGAACTGTAATAAAATGGTTTTAGTACCTACTCCCATGTTTTTTTATTTATCATTAATATACTTCCCTTTTTTACTTCCTTCATATAATTCATACTTTACCAAGCGAGACTCTAATTTACCATTAAATAATTTAATCTTTCTCGAAGGTCTTAGACCAACATATTTCAATGCTTCTATATTTCCAGTAATAAACCAAGCCTCTGTTCCAGGGTATCCTTGTTTTAAAGTATCTCCTATTTCTCTGTAAAAGCGTTCCAAATTAATATCAAGACGCTCACCATAAGGAGGATTAAAGACCATGTGTAAAGGTCCTTCTGTCTCTTTTTTCGTGTCAAAGAAGTTCTCCTCTTTGATGTCTATATATTCTTCTAAATTAGCATTTCTAACGTTGTCTTTTGCTTTCATTACAGCAGAAGGTGCTTTATCATAGCCTTTTATTGTATAGTGAAACTCTCTCACTCTTTTGAGCAAAGACTCTTGAACCTTATCAAATAAATCAGCATCCCAATCATTCCAACGTTCAAATGCAAACTCTTTTCTATTGATATTGGCAGGGATATTACAAGCAATCATTGCAGCTTCTGTCAATATAGTACCTGATCCACACATCGGATCAATGAAATCTGTTCTACCATCCCATCCTGACATCAATAGCATTCCAGCAGCTAAAACTTCATTAATCGGAGCAATATTCGTTGCTGTTTTATATCCTCTTTGGTGCAAAGAAGCTCCAGAAGAATCAAGAGAAACAGTACACATATCTTTTTGAATGTGAACGTTAATTCTCAAGTCAGGAAAATCTTTGTCGATACTTGGGCGTTTGCCAAACTCATTTCTAAATTGATCAACGATAGCATCTTTTGATTTTAAAGCTACAAATAATGAGTTATTAAAATTGTCAGAAAACACAGTTGAATCAATTACAAAAGTTTGATTTGCACTAAGGTATTCACTCCAGTCGATACTTTGTATTCCCTTATATAAATTAGCTTCGTTATAGACAGCAAATTGTTTTATAGGCTTTAATATCTTTAAGGCAGTTCGCAAGGCCAAATTGGCTTTATACATAAAGCCTTTATCACCAACAAAGCTTACCATTCTCACTCCTTGTTGAACATTCATTGCACCTAATAACTGTAATTCTTTAGCTAAAGTTTCTTCGAAACCAAAGAAAGTCTTAGCTACCATTTTAAAATTTCCCATCTTGAATTTATATTTAGGAATAATTTGTTTACTCTAATTAATCCACAAAAATAAAGTAAATTTGTAGGCTAATAAAAAATTTAAACTAAAACTATGTCTAAAGAGAACAAAGCTTGGTATGCTTCTTGGTTTGACACGGAGTATTATCATACTTTATACAAAGATAGAGATTATGAAGAGGCGCAATTATTAATTGATAATCTGGCACATTACTTAAACTTACCAGAGGATGCAAAAGTACTTGATTTAGCATGTGGTAAAGGAAGACATTCTATTTACTTAAACAAATTAGGATACGATGTAACAGGAGTAGATCTTTCAGAAAATAGTATTAATGCAGCAAAAGAATTTGAAAATGAAAAACTTCATTTCAGTGTGCATGATATGAGAGAAGATCTCACTCAAAAGTACGATGCTATATTAAACTTATTTACAAGCTTTGGTTATTTTGCGGATGAAAAAGACAACGCTAAAGCTTTAAAAGCGATTCAAAACAGTTTAACAGATTATGGATTAGCTGTAATAGATTTTATGAATGTCGATAAAGTAATCCCAAATTTGATTCCTCAAGAGACAAAAGAGGTAGATGGTATCACTTTTGACATTAAAAGAAAATACGAAGATGGTTTCATCATAAAAAATATAGAATTTGATGCAGATGGACAACATCATCAATACACAGAAAAAGTAAAGGCATTACGACTTGAAGATTTTGAAAAAATGATGGAAGAAAATGATATTTACCTTCTTGATGTATTTGGAGATTACAAACTTAAAAAATTCTATAAAAAAGAGTCAGATCGTTTAATTATGATTTTCAAATAAGCCAATGGTTTTTATAGTACCCTTTATAGCGGTCATTGTAGGATACCTAATAGCGGTTCTCCTACAGCCCAAAAACAAAAAGCACCTAAAGCTACTTATGGCTTTTAGTGGTTCATTTCTATTGACGTTGACTGTAACACATCTACTTCCTGACGTTTACAGCTATGGAATAGAAGATCAAGCTCATCAGCATTTAGCTGATGCACATGGGCATGGACATGCCCACAATGGCAATACGACAATCGGCTTTTTCATTATGATTGGTATTGTATTTCAAATTGTATTAGAATACTTTTCGAAAGGAGCTGAACACGGACATGTACATGCACACGACAAATTAGACAAGATCCCTTGGTTATTGTTTATCAGTTTGTGCATACATGCTCTATTTGAAGGAATGCCAGTGAGTCAACATCATGAATTAGCTTGGGGAATAGCGATACATCACTTGCCAATTGCGGTAATACTTACTGCCTTTTTTATTAATGGTGAAATGAATAAAAAGTCTATTTTATTCTTTATGCTTGTTTTTGCTGCGATGACACCTTTGGGTACTTTAATATCAGGTGAAATTACCTTCTTGACTCATTATTATGCTGAAATATCAGCAATTGTAGTTGGTATCCTATTCCATATATCTTCTACAATTATTTTTGAAAGCAATGAAGATCATAAGTTTAATATAAATAAATTAGTTGCAATTATCTTAGG
>NZ_WSPP01000013.1:0-1900 GCF_009767705.1 Myroides sp. LoEW2-1
GTATACATCTAATACTTTAATATTCCTTAAACAGGAAAGAACTCAAAAATAGTATTAAAAACAAAAGCTCACTATACAGCGAACTTTTATTTTTATTATTTCTTTACACTTCCTATCAATTCACTTTCCTTTTGAATTAACTTCAAAACGAATTTCAATTCTGGATCTTCCATTTCTAACAATCCTTCGTAAAACTGATCTTCCGTTATCTGATAATCAGGAATAACACCTCTACAACCTTTACTTTTCTCAATTTTATCATTGAAGAAAACTTCTGAACGCGGCAAATCAACTATTGTTTGGGTATTGGGCAACTTATAGTTGATAAACCAAGAAGCAGTTGTAAAATTACTACAAGTTCGCGTTTCTTGCCCCACTATCACTCCCCTGTCATTTTCCTTAAACAAAGATGCAAAATAAGTAGCAGCAGAAACAGTATTATTATCTATCAATAGATACACTTTACCATCAAAGGCCTTTCTATCTCGAGGGTAGTTCTCCACGTAAGATTCATCTAACCTATTATTTCCATAATAGTAATCCTCCCCTTCTACTTCATCATAACGTTGATACATGAAGTTATCCATGTTCTTGATATCCATTTCAGAAAATTGACGACCATTGCTATCCACTAAATTCTCTCTTACTTTGATATCGAGAACCTTAGTTGCATAGCGGTATGTATTCTTAAACATTTTATCCTTAGATATAAAAGAGTAATACAGCGGAATATTACTGAGTAAACCACCTCCATTACCTCGTATATCAATAATTAAATTCTTGACACCTTTGGATTGTAATTGCTCAAAGAAAGTACTCAATTTATGATAGGCATACTCCTCAGAAAAACCAAATGTTTTAATCGTCAATACATAAGTTTCACTATTAATCTCTTGACCAAATATTCCGTATGAATAGCTAATGAGATCAATGGGAAATATCGATTTCTGTGAATTATAATAACTCCTTGCGTAGTTAACTGAATTTACAGTAATCTCCTTTAACTCATCATCCTCCAGATTTTCTCTATATTCAATCCTATATTCCTCTATCCCATTGTACATTAATGAAACATAAAGCGAAAAGTCTTTGGCATTTACCACATCGATTAATCCATCAGAGCTTATTCTAATATTGTCCAATAATTCTTTTGCTGACTTGCCATTTACCTTTTCGATAATTGCTCCGGCAGGAATATACTTGTTAAACTGATTAACAAATACCTTCTCATTAAAAACAACTGTGCTAAAAGGGAAAAAAGTAGCCGTTTTCGAAAAATCTTCAAACACCATTAAGTCAGTACTTAACCCAGAATGAGCATCTTTTATCAACGGTAAAGGGTTTGACAGTAAAAATTTAGAATAACTTGCGTCTTTCTCTAACTCACTTCTCAACTTTTTAACTGAAGAATTAAAATCTTGTTCACTTATAAAACGATAGGGATTGGGGTGTTGTTGTTTTATAACATCAACTAACACATCAAAATCTTTAAGATAATCTTCTTTAGTTAATTCTTCGTATTTCTTTTGACCATAAACTAAAAACTGAGTCAATAAACACGAAGTTAATAACAAATATTTCTTTATCATGAAAACAACTTCCTTTTTGATTGCTCCTGCAATACTTATTTTATCATAACGATTACAAATCCTGAATATTTTAAAGCATAGCAGAAGTAATAAACAAATATAAAAATATATATTCTCTTTTTAGCGAATACCCCGACAATTCAATCAACAAAAAAAGCAAGCTTAAAATCTAAGCTCGCCTTCTATTAACGATGAAAAAGAAAATTTAAATCTCAATATATTTTTCAAATATTTTCTTGGCCTTTTTCTTACAGACCTCTTTTTTGTACTTATCATGAGCCGATAGATACACAACAGGAGCTTTTTTACAC
>NZ_WSPP01000125.1:0-13931 GCF_009767705.1 Myroides sp. LoEW2-1
AATCTGCTCATCCCCTTTGTATTTTACTTTTTAAACCATTTTCCAAGAAGTTTGCTAAGATAGTTTTTGTCTTGGTATTCTTCGGGCAGTTCCATCTTGTTTTCTTTTAAAAGATTGAGGTAGTAAGCTAACTTTTCTTGATCGATAGCATCGCCTTCATGGGCATATATATGTATCAGGTCATAAATGGCATTCGTACAATTATTTTGAATAGCTTTCTCCAAGAGAGGGATTGCTTTTCTTACATCTTTTGTTACTCCATAACCATAGCAATGCATTCTACCTAATAGGAGTGATCCCAGTCGATCCTCTTGCTTGATGTCTTTTTTAATGTGTCTCAGAGCATTATTGTACTCGCCTAAAAGGTAGTAACAATCGGCTATATAGTCCTCAATATAGTTGTCGTTGTTCTTGATTCTTTTAAAGTAATATAGGGCTTTATTGAAATCATTCTCAATGTTGCCCTGTCCAAAATAGTAGATAATAGCAGCATTATATTTAGCTGTTTCATTACCTAATTCTGCTCCTTTCTCATAGTATTCTAAAGCTTTTTTAATGTCTATTTCAGTTCCTAAACCATATTCGTACATATATCCAATATTGGTAATAGAGTAAGGATTGTTGTGTTGTTCTGCTATGTGAAATAACTTTAGAGCCTTGTTGTAATCGAGGTAATCAGGCTCAGTTAAGTATTTGTATCCTAAGTCTTGGAGTAGGTCGCTGTGATTTAATTCTTCTGCAAAAAACAAGAGTTGATCATATAAAGCGATTTCCTCTTTTTCAAGAAACTTTTCTCTGATCCAATTTATTTTAAAGTGTGAGATAGGTTGGTAATCAGCAATAGTGATACTTGATTTTACACGTTGAAAATAGTTGTTCAATAGGGCGTATTCTTGGTCCGTGTCATACGTTAGAATGCTGTATAAAAGTAACATGACACTATTGGAGATGGAGTGGTATTGATTGTTTTTATAACTATATACCGTGTCATCTTTGTAGATAATAATAACTTCTTGTTCATCAAATATTTTGTGAAGAGTAATAAAATTACAATCGTAAACGAAAGTGTCAACTTGTTGATCGAAATCAATTAGAGCCCATTTTTCATTTAACTTGACAGTAGCTTTGTTGTTGTTTAGTACTTTAATGTAATCAAAGTTCTCATAAGGCACAACCCACCTTTGGCTTTGACTATCGTAAATTCCCTTTTTCTTACCATGAGAAAAGTAGAGTTGGTGTTGTTGTAAATTGATGTCATAAAAAGTGTACTGTTCGACTTTACACCTAAAAGGTTCAAGAGTGTATTGTTTTGACTTTAAGTTAAAGATACCTTTCTCTGCCCCTTTGTTAACAAGGATGTTTTGGTCAGTTAAGTGAGAAACACTAACTAAGTCATCTAAGATCACATTTGCACTGTAATCAATAAGTGTTTTCTTTTTTGGATAGTTTAAGGAAGGTATTAACAGGGTATCTTTGACGTAACTTTCTTCAACGTCAGCGTAGTTAAATTCTCCTAAGTAATTAAAGGTAGGGCTATAAAAGCTATACTTTTCTCCATTCTGTGAGCAAAAATGACTGTAGTGGTATTCAAATAATGAGGAACTTGTAAAGTTAGTACACTGTTTGCCTTTTTCATCGAAAATAGCATATTTACTTCCATTAAACACATTGTAGTAAGTTGCATTTATTAACTCAATGTCTTTGTGTTGCGATGGTATAATGTAGCTTTGAGTTTCTATATTGATTAGTCCCCAATGTTCATTTGTACAGACAGGAGCTAAATACTCCTCTATGTGAGTATCTTGATTGTCTTGATCAAAAATATAGTTAATGTGAGGAGATCTAACATCATCAAATTTTGCTGGTATGATTATGTTTCCTTTTTTATCAATAAAACCATATAAATTGTTTTCTTGATAAATAGTAATCTTAGCGCCTTCTTCAAAGTCGTTTATATATTCATAAATAGGAGGGGTGATGATCTCTCCTTTATAATTTTTTAGGCCAAATAATCCATTGTCTTCAAAGACAAAATAATCAAGATCGAGTTGACTTTGGTCTTTTTCAAGCCAATCCCAACCGTAGTTTGCATAATCGTTATTGATGTGTTCTACTAAAGAAGCACCAGTTCCAAAGTGATAAGTGTAAGCAGCTGTGTTTTCAATATATTCTTTGCCATAAGCGTAATTAAAAGTAGTTACAAACTCATGGATAAGTTCATCAATGCTTAAACTTAGTTCTTCGGACTGCTTTTTGTGACTGCCAACTTGCATATTATAAACATCTGAAGCATCTAACAGTATGTAGTCATAAGGTAGATTCTCAAAGTAGTGCAATTGCTTTTCATACGCAGTTTGATATTTTTCTAATTTGGAAGGATATACAATGTGTTCTTCTACGAGCCATTGGTGAAACTCTTTAAATAGAGGAAGTGCTTTCTTAATATTAAAATATAAGTCTTTATTCTTGCGGATACCGAAGTTTTTTAATTCCTCTTTAGTTATGGGATTACTAAATAGAGGAAAAAAGAAAATGGGAATTACATAGTTCCATTCTCCTATTAGTTGAGTGTCGTAAAAATCTTTGTCTAAAGATACGTTGTAAACATATAAGCGATGTGCCATTGAGTGCTCTTATTTAAAAAGCTAAAGTACATAAAACGGAGATAAATGTTCTCCATGAAAAAAGCGATATTTCGTAAGAAATACCGCTTTTCGTAATAGAGTTTTAAAAAAAATTATTATGAATTCATGTGTTTGCTAATATCAAAATTAAGACCTTGTGCAATACGTGTACCTAACTCTACATCTGCTCTAAACCAATGACAAAGTTGTCTACCTATAATTTCATTGCGTTTAGGACCTTCAACACCGCTCATAGAAGCTACAATATTGTTAATTGTATTTTGCTTTTCTTGGTCAGTCATAATGCGATATAGGTTACCTGGTTGGCTAAAGTGATCATTTTCTCCTTCAGCATTTCTGTCAAATCGATCAGCTACCTCACCGTAAATTCTTTGTGCTGGTTCAGCGTAACTTTGATCAACAACTATATCATCAAAACTATTAGGGAAATAATTTGGTGCATCTTCTCCATTTCCATCTACACGCATGTATCCATCACGTTGATAGTTGTTAGTCATAAAAGGACAGCGATTTACAGGGATTTGCTCGTAGTTAGTTCCTAATCTATAACGCTGTGCATCTGGATAAGAAAGAATACGCCCTTGTAACATTTTATCAGGTGAAAAACCAATACCGTCTACAATATGAGTCGGAGCAAAAGCTGCTTGTTCAACATCTTGGAAGTAGTTGCGTGGCATTCTGTTCAATTCCATAACCCCAACATCGATTAGTGGATAGTCAGCATGAGGCCATACTTTCGTAACATCAAAAGGGTTAACAACAGCTTCATTCGCTTGTTGTTCTGTCATTACTTGAATTTTTAAATTCCATTTAGGGAAGTTTCCTTCTGAGATATTCTGATATAAATCGCGTTGAGCATAATCCATATCCGTCGCTCTCATTTGATCTGCTTCTGGACCTGTTAAGTTTTTAATTCCCTGTGCAGTTTTGAAATGGAATTTTACATAAACTCTCTCATTGTCGCTGTTTATCATTGAGAAAGTATGACTTCCATAACCATTCATATGTCTAAATCCAAAAGGAGTCCCTCGATCAGACATTAAAATCAAAACTTGGTGTAAACTTTCAGGGTTTAATGACCAAAAATCCCACACCATTGTAGGTGACTTTAAGTTAGTTGCTGGATGTCTTTTTTGAGTGTGAATAAAGTCTGGGAATTTCTTAGCATCTTTGATAAAGAATACAGGAGTATTGTTACCCACTAAGTCCCAATTCCCATCTTCAGTGTAAAACTTTACTGCAAATCCTCTTGGATCTCTTTCAGAATCAGCAGATCCTTTTTCACCACCTACAGTTGAAAAACGTACAAATACATCCGTTTGTTTTCCTACTTCTGCAAATAGTTTAGCTTTAGTATATTTTGTAATATCATTAGTAACGGTAAAAGTACCATAAGCTCCAGAACCTTTAGCGTGAACAATTCGCTCAGGAATTCTCTCTCTGTTGAAATGAGCTAATTTCTCGTGTAAAATGTAATCCTCTAATAAAACAGGACCTCTTGCGCCTGCTGTTAATGAATCTTCATGATCTACATATGGTCTTCCCGAAGCCGTAGTTAATTTTTTATTTTCCATAATCTATTTGTTAGAAGTTTATATCTTTTTTCTTGGTACAAACTTAGCGCGATAAGTTGTTGAATTATAGTCTATTTGATATTATGAATCGATACTGTTATAAGTAAGACTTATAATTAAATATTTAATGATAGTTTTGTCTTATTTAATAGAATCAAATAATAAATACAATAATTAAGCCATTAATGATTAGATGTGTTTGATTTTTTTATTTATTAAAGGAATATATCTTGTAGGGGAAATACTTTGAAATATTTATCTTTAGGCCTATTAAAAAGGTATGTTTTTATTTAATCGATTTTGATACATGCAAGAGAATAGATATTCTTTTATTAGAACGACTCAAACTGAATCTCCTCAGTTTGACTTGTTATTAGAGAAGGTAGATGCCTTAAATGTGTGGCCAGAATATATTTTAAATGACCGCATAAATATGGAGTATTGGGAAAGGATTTATTATGAGTTTCCTTTGTTTCAATTTTTTCTAATGGATGGTGATGTTTTAGTGGCCAATGGCAATTGCGTACCCTTGTATTTGACCAAATCTGAGCGCCAGAATTTATCCGATAGGGGATGGGATTGGGCTTTAGAAAAGGCTTTTATTGACAAGGATAAACAGTCAAAGGTTAATACACTTTGTGCACTTCAAATAGCGGTCAACAAGAATTATCAAGGTCAGGGGATAAGTAAATTGCTTTTGAGATTCATGAAAGCAATAGCGAGAGAACAAAAGTTGAAAGATTTTATTTTGCCAATTCGCCCAAGTATGAAGCACTTGTACCCATTGCAAAGAATGGAAGATTATATGCAGTGGATTAATGAAAAAGGGCAACCTTACGACTCTTGGATCAGAACTCATTTGAACAATGGAGCTAAGATAGTTAAAGTTTGTAAGGAGTCTATGTTCGTTGATGGTACTGTAAAACAATGGGAAGAATGGACGGGGTATACTTTTCAATCGTCAGGAAAATATATTATTCCCTTTGCATTAAACCCTATAGAAATAAGTATTGAAACAAATAGAGGAGTTTATATAGAGCCTAATGTATGGATGCAATATAATTTGGACGATTAATTGTGTATGAGCATTAAAACTACTGTAGTTTCTGGGTGGTTGTGCTAACATATATTCAGTAAAACGTCAATTAGAAATAACATATGTGAAAACGCAAAGAGCTATACTTTAATTAAGTATTTAGAGTACTGCTTTAGGGCTTTTGCGTTATTTAAGCTATAGAATATCAATGCGCCACAAAAATACATGACACAGTCAATCCAGTCCCCAGTATATCTTTCGTTGTTTTGAGGCAAATACCATTCAAAATAGAAACAGTAATAGAATGTAGTAATTAATATAAAACTCAAGGGCAATTGCAAAGTTTTATTGCGTTTGACCTTTCTGTATGTGAATAGGCAAATGCTAAGGACAAGGGGTATCGTTAAAAAATCATTTACATAATTATTTATCCATAACGGAAGAGTGATATCTGCTTTTTGTAGTCCATAGATTATTGCTGCTATGCAACAACTGATATAAAAAAGTTTTGTTTTCATTTGAAAGGATAAAACGACTCCTGCTTGCTTTATAGCAAAGGAGTCGTTTAGGAACTGATTAAATATAATAAACTCAAATTTGCTTTTTTTTGTTAAGCTGCGATAAAGCCAATGATATAAGCAATACCAGCCATAATAGAAACTCCAACAATCCAAATAGAGTGGATAATTAGGGCTGTGATGCGTATCAAAGGATTCTGGTGTTTTAACATCTTACGAGTAAACTTTTCAAATTTTGTAGGTTCAGCATTTATTTCTTTTTGAATTCTTTCTTCAGTAACTTTTTGTTGTTCCAATTGACGTCGTAAAACAAGGTTGATGACTTCCCCACAGTTTACGCAATAATCGCTATTAAGATTTTCAGTTTTACACTTTTGACAAGTAATATAATGCTTACTCATTATTAGTTTTTTTAGAGATTAATTCTTGTTGTTGTTTGACTTAGCAAAGTTCAATGTAATAAAAGTGTAAAAAAAGACCTCTTTTTACTCAAAACTGTTCTAAAGCAATCCTTTTCTGTATAATCGGGGTGAACAACCTACTTTTCTTTTAAAAAACTTTCCGAAAAAAGAGGTGGAATTAAATTGAAGAATATCTGATACTTCAGAAATACTCATCGATGTATTGCTCAATAGTAATTGAGCTTCTACAATAATAGCATCATCAATTATTTGTCCTATGGTTTTACTTGTTATTTCTTTAACTACTTTAGACAAGTAGCTTTCAGATACACAAAGGGAACTTGCATAGTAACCTATTAATCGCTCGGTTTTGAAGTGTTTTTGCAGTAATTCAAGAAACTTTATGGTCAGAATTTCTTTTCTTGATAGATTTCTTTTTAGCGTGTTATAATTGTACTGACTTGTATCGAGGAGTTCTAATAAAAGTAGTGAAAACAAGTGCTTTATCGCTACTTGTCGATTCGTAAGGTGGCTTTTTTGATTGTTTTTACGATCGATTAAGGTACAAAGGTTGTGTATATTGTTTTTTTGCTCTTGATTTAAAGAAAGCTTATTAACCGTATTGGGAGCTAAGAGGATAAATGTGCTTTTTTCGTTTTGTGAATGTGTGTTTTCAAAAGCAAAAGACTTGTCAAAGCTAATAGCAGTAAAGTTTATATTGTCACTAAACTGTCTAAAGTGAATAACCATTTGAGGAGGAATAATCGTTATTGTGTTTTCTAATAAAGTATACTTTATCAGGTTAATTTCTAAATTTATTTGTCCTTGGTTAATTAAAAGCAATGTAAAATTATTACTTCGATAGGGATATTTTAAGGGGTTTTCGCTAAAGGAGCTGTGAAAATCTATATAAATACCACTTTCTTGGTAGTCTCGTCCCAAGATATCAAGTAACTCTTTTATAGAGTAATTGTTTATATTGTCTACAGGAGTCATCTTTTTTTTGCAAAAATAGGCAAAAGCTTTTTTACACAGCGTTTTCTTTGATGAGGTATTGCTTAAGTGGTTTTTCACAAGTAAATAAATACACTTTTGGGTTATTATGCTTATTTTTGAAATAAAGGTATTAGTATGGAAATAAAGAAGGTGTTTAGCGTTGTTTTTTTACTTGTATTGACTTTGCAAGGGTGCTCGTACAAAACAACTTATCAACCAATCGAATATTCATCAATGGTTAATGATAAACCTCGCATCGTTGAGCAAAGCAACAAATATATCGGTGTTTTTGATAAAGGAGATAGAATCATAGATCCTACGCCACTAAATATTACGGAAGATAAAGTCAACTTTACCCATACAGATCGAAAGTTTTTTACTGTTGTTCACAAAGAGGATACCTTAGTTGTATCAAATCGAGAGATTGATTTTAGAAAGGTTCACAATTTTAGAGATTTAGGTGGTATTCCTACGAGTGAAGGACGTTATACTAAATGGGGAAAGATATACAGAAGTGGTCACTTGCATAAATTAAACAGTAAAGAAAAAGAGAAAGTAGTTTCATTGGGAATTACTACTATTATTGATTTAAGAACAGACAAAGAAATAGGAAAGAAACCTGACAAGATTCCAAATTCTCTAACATATCACAATTATCAAGCATATGATGATTCTGAAGATATGTTTAGCAAAACGAAGAAAGATGTTTTAAAAGGAAAGTTGACACCAAGTCAAGCAGATAGCTTAGTTGTGGAGTTTTACAGTTTGTATCCAACACACGATATCAAAAAGGTAAGGGAGATAGTTTTAACTATTTTAGATAACTCAGAGTCGACCTTGTTTCATTGTTCTGCAGGAAAAGATCGAACGGGAATGATTGGAGCTATTTTATTGAGTATTTTAAAGGTAGAGCAACAAGTAATTATAGATGAGTATCTCCTTTCTAATAATTACCGTGTCGAAGAGGTAAGCAGTCGTATGAAATTGGCTAAGTTTGGTAAGTTTTTATATCCAAAGATAAATTATCAAGTAATAGAGAATTTCTCCTGGATAAAACCTATGTATATTCAAGCAATGTTTGATGGTATTGCTAAGGAATACGGTTCGATGGAAAACTATATTTTGAATGGATTGCAAATTGATAAGGAAAAGCAAAGAGAATATATAGAAAAATACACGCAATAAATTATTAATTGGGTATGATATGTGTATCTATATTGGACAAAATTTATTATTATGAGAAATAGAATAATTACTTTGATATTTTTGTGTTTATCTCAATGGATGAGTGCACAGAGCTTTAGCGAAAAGATAGGTACTCTTATGCAACTGGTAACAGAAAATGAGGTTGATACTCTTGCAGTGAAAGAGCTTGTCAAGACCATGGTTCCCAATGGAAAAGAGTTTAAGGAGAATCCTATGAACTACAGTATGTATGATCGATTAGAAGGAGATATGTTATACTATACTTCTTATAAAACAGCAGATGAAGATAGGATGTCAATTGAAAAATTGAAAATGAATGATAAGCCTTATTACAGTATCCGATTTTTAGTAAGTAGTTCATATACCATTGAGAAGGATGGTAGTATTAAATATGATCAACCAGATTATGAATACAATAGTGATTACGAATCAGTGAAGAAGTATTGTACACGTGCAATGAGTTATAAAAACGGTAAAGGAAATGCAGAGGATGCACCATTGTTAAGTTGTATTTATACAAATCCTGAGAGTAAACGCAGTTTAATGTATTGGGTAGTTTTTGATAACGCAGTGAATGATAAAAAGGGAAATAGAATAAAAGAGTTTAAAATTCAGGATGTTGAACTTTGGAGATAAGTAAATGGATAAAATAACACATAGAATAAATCAATTAGTTAAGTTTTCATCTTTTTTACTGCTTGTCGATGTATATGCCTTATTGAACTTTACAATCATGGATAGCATTGTGGTGAGTAACGTCTTAAAGGGGATTCATTACAAGCGCTCTGATTTAGTGCATTTAGAAACAATTAGTGTTTATTTGAATCAGTTTCACCTTGTTGTAGGTGTCTTTTTTGTAGTAACCTTTTTAGCCTGGTTTTTTAATGCATTCAAGAATTTGCAAAAACTGGACACGGTGTTTTATGAATCTAAGTACTGGACTATTTTAGCTTGGATAGTTCCCGTGTTTAATTTGTTTTTGCCCTTTACTATTTTAGCGAAGATGTGTAGACGTAGCTATTTGTATTTGAGAAAGAATCAAATTAGTTACGGAAAGAAGTACCCATTTAGTCTATTTGTATTATGGTGGTTTATTTACGTTGTTTTCATTTTGATTAACTTGTTTCGAAATGTTCTGTTAATGTATGGTGGATTCAAGTTTTTGTCTGATTTGAATGTTTATATGCACCTACTAAATTTTATAGGGGTTTTAATCTGTTTTAATTTTGTGCGTCATTTTATTCGACTACAGTGTTTGATGAGCAGTGTTCTACCTGAAAATGAAGAAATAGCAGAATAAAGAAACAGGTTGTTAAAAAAACTATTTTACTTTTATAAACAATGGCTGTAAAACAAGATTTTTTACAATTAATAGCATCTTTAGGACAGGACTACGTAGAGCAAGGTTTTGTTAGTTCTCAAAAAGGGCAAATGCTCAAAAAGAGATCTAAAGACAGTGAATTGGAATTACAGATAAGATTTCAACCTGTCGTATTAGAAAAAAGTGGTGATATTCAAGTTAATTGCTTTTTTGCAGTGCAAAGCGAGAGATTACAACAATGGCGATTTAATAAGTATAGAAGTAAGGATAATGCAATAGCTACACTTTTGCTTGTTTCTGTAGTAGATTTACTTCCTCCTGACGCAAAGGTAAATACGTGGGTTCTCACTAGTGTTAATAAAGAAAATCTCTATTTAGAAATTAAAGAAATGTTATCTAAATATTTAGCCCCTTTACTTTTCATTTTTGAAGAAACATTACTTGCCGTTGAATTAATTTCAGAGAAAGGATGGAGGTTAACTGATGATATGAATATACAGCAGTTAGCTTTTCCTATTGATTTTTTATTGTGTTATACAGATATAAAAACAGTTGAAAGGGTTTTTAATTTATATTTGCAGAGAGAAGGTTTAGTATCGCATGCCAAACGAGTTTACAAAGAAATGCGATCTTCAAAATACATGGGATTTATTGAGAGTACTAAAAAAGAGAATAAAGTTTTTCAATTGGCTTTTCTCAATGGATTGCATATTTATAATTAACTTGATTTATGAAACATAAACGTTTTTTGGTATACGGGGTAAGTAAAGGTTTGGGTAATGCTATTATAAATAGCATACCAGAAGATGATGATAAAGTATTTGGTGTTTCCAGAAGTAAACCTTTACAAACCAAAGGCGACTTTGTTTGGATTCCAGCGGATTTATCTAAACCTGAAGAAGCTGTCTTGAAGATTAAAGAAACCATTCACGATACAACTTTAGACTGTATTATTTATAATGTTGGAATATGGGAACAAACAGCATTTTCTGAGGAGTATGATTTCGAAGGATGTTCTTTTAAGGAAATAGATTCAATTGTACAAACAAATATTACGGCTTGTATCATGGGTTTACAGGCGTTTATTGCTAACTTAAGACTATCGAGTAATGCTAAAATTATTTTGATAGGATCTACTTGGGGATTAGAAAACCACAAGGGAAGTGAAGTTGCTTTTTCTGCAACTAAATTTGCTTTAAGAGGAATCGTACACAGTTTAAGAGAATCACTGCGCAAAGATAAAATAGGTATTACGATTTTAAACCTTGGCTATCTTGCAACTGAGTTTGATATAAGTGTACCTACTGAAGAAGTAATAGAAGAAACGCAAGGAGCTTTAATCCCTCTTTCTGATGTCATAGCAGCAATTAAGTTTGTGCTGAGTACTACTAATGCCAGTTGTGTAAAGGAGATTACCATACCAGCCATGCTTGACGAAAACGTGTAAGAATCTACCAAAAAGACTGGTAGTTCTACAATTTAATCAATCAGATAGGCAAAACAAATCTCTTAGAAATTTACTGCTACTATCGAATTTAAAGCTGATTGACACTATGGTGTAGAATACTTAAAACTATTTCTATTTCGTCTTTGTCAAGATGTCCAAAGCCAAGGCGTGTAGCCCTAATGTCTTTATTTTGGTATAAGAGTGTTTTAGGGATACTCAGATTGTTATTGAGTGCAATTTTCATCAGATTGTATAGGTTAATTTCTTTATTCCAATTTACCCAGACAGCCAATCCTCCAGACGGTTTATTGAATGAGATTTGATCTGGAAAATATTCATTGAGTAATTTACAAAAGTAATTGCGTCTTTCCTGATATACTTTGGTGGCCTTTTTTAAATATCTACTTATTTCACCTTCTTCAATTAATTCTGCTAAGACCTGTTGCATCAGAATATCTCCTTGTGGATTTATTACGTTTAAGTGCTTTTGCATTTCGTGTATCACATCCTTTGGGGCAACTATAAAACCCAATTTAAAACCAGGGATAAGTGAATGGCCAAATGAACCTGTATAGACAACCATTCCATTTTTATCAGAACTTGCAAGGGGAACAATTGGGCTCTTGTCATAGTGAAACTCATAGTCATAATCATCTTCTAATATGACAAAACCATATTTGTTTGCTAAGTGAAGTAGTTGAACTCTTCGTTGAGGGCTAAGTGTAACTGTTGTGGGATAGTGGTGATGAGGTGTAATGTAAAGTAGTCTGATCTTGTGTTTTTTACATAAATTCTCAACGTGTTGAATAATAATACCTTCCTCGTCAACTCCAGCAGTAAGTACTTTTGCACCTTTGTTTTGAAAAGTCATATTACTTGAAAAATAGCTTAAGTCGGTTACTATGATTTTATCCTCTTTGCTTAGTAATGTCTCTGCTGCAATATAGAGACTCATCTCACTGCTATTGGTGATTAGTATATTTTGAGTATTGATTTGTAATCCTCGAGATAAGTTGAGATAATTTGCCATATTTTTTAGAAAAAAGGCATTGTTCTCATAACTGCTATTGTTTAATTTCTTCTTATTGGTCTTTCTTTTTATGCTGGCACTGTAAAATGACGATAATTGATTGATTTGAACTAATCTATTGTCAGGAGTACCATCTGTAAAATAGTATTTTGTTGTTATTTTCTCATAAGGGCTATCTAATATATTAGATTGTTTAAAAGCAAAGCCAGCTTTATCTGGATAAATAGATGAATATTGCTCAAAAGAGTTTTTTAATTTGACAGGAGTATTCTTCGTTTTCTCTATAACGAAGGTTCCTTTATTGGCTTTACTTTCAATCCAGCCTTGAGCCTGTAACTCATCATAAGCAGCAATAACTGTATTTCTATTGATTTGCAGTAGTTCTGATAGCTTTCTTGTACCCGGTAGTTTAGTTCCTTTCAATAAATAGTTTCTCTGTATAGCATTGCTAAATTGATTGGCGATTTGCATATAAAGAGGAGTATTCGATTTTTTATCAATCTGGATAAAACTCAAAAAAGGTATTTTGGTTGGACTACTCATGTTTAGATTTAAAATAGAATTGACAATGGTGGAAATTTACGAAGTTATTTTGGTTATTGCTTTAAAAGTGATTTGTCTTTTGTAAATTGAAGTAAATGACATACTAAAAAATCCCGATATAATTTTTAACCTATGTAAAAAAAAGTAGGTGAATATAAGCGAAATTTGCACCGAATTTTAAAAGCATAAAATGAATTGGTTATTATTGATTATCGGTGGGTTATTTGAAGTAGGCTTTACTTTCTGTTTAGGAAAAGCAAAAGAATCAACAGGTAATGAAGCAATCGGGTGGTATATTGGCTTTTTTATAGCAATGACACTAAGTATGGGCTTTTTAATTAAAGCAACACAATCCTTGCCTTTAGGTACAGCATATGCTGTTTGGACAGGTATCGGCGCAGTAGGAACTGTTATTGTGGGAATTTTGTTTTTTAAAGATCCTGCTACATT
The DNA here is from genome assembly GCF_009767705.1 of Myroides sp. LoEW2-1. NCBI lineage: Bacteria > Pseudomonadati > Bacteroidota > Flavobacteriia > Flavobacteriales > Flavobacteriaceae > Myroides > Myroides sp. LoEW2-1. Next base: position 13,168 of record NZ_WSPP01000125.1, read on the forward strand.
TTGGAGGTTGTTTTTTATCACAACTTTAATTGGGTCGATTATAGGATTAAAGTTTGTTTCTAATTAAAAAAAGATGGGATAATTCGGATTTTAATTGTTCAAACTGTACTATTTATTGGGTTTTTTATGTTAACTTAGTGATTATTGAAATAGCAATTATTAAATAGCAGAAACTATGCAAAATAGTAAATTAGATATCTTTGATTCGAACACTACAATAGATATCAATGAGAAATTTCTGATTAAGCCAATTATTGAAGAATTTATTGATCAAGAAGCACTTTTGTATGAGCATAATTGTAGAACCTCTGGAGTAAAAGAACAGTTTCCGGAGTTTTATGCGGCAGATCAATTAGAAGCTAAAGAGCGGTTGTTACATTTTATAGGAAAGGCAAAAAAGAGAGAAAGTATTTTATACTGTATTAGATTCAAAGACTTTCTTGCGCCTATTGGCTATATATACTTGGGAGCTCCTCAAAATAAGAATGATAATTGGCAGGCTAAAGTTTGGGTTAACGGGAGTATGCAGAAAAAGGGAATTATGTCCAATGCTTTGAAAAGCCTTGTTCCATTATTGCACAATTTTGATATTTCTTGTTTAGAGTATTCTGTTCCTCGTTTACATGACTCAGGACAGAAGATTTTTGAAAAGATAGGATTTAAGCTCGTTAATCAAGATAATGGAATGAATAATTATCATTATACAGTAGAATAGTATTACAACTATACACTAAAAAAGTCTTTACTGCGATAGCAGTAAAGAC
>NZ_WSPP01000126.1:0-577 GCF_009767705.1 Myroides sp. LoEW2-1
TGTATGTCTTCAAACTAATGTAGACTTTTAGGACGTAAGCATAAGATAGTGTTTTAGTTATAAATTTATTAATTTTTGTTGATTATACAACTGTCTTCTTTTAGTTAAAGTTTCTTGTTTTAAAACAGCTCTTTTTTCTAATATTTTATCTGATTTTCCATAATATACGTCCTTAGGAGTTAAGTTTCCAATTGCCTCGTGATATCTGTTATTATTGTAGTTTTCTACAAAAACCTCAATAGCATCTATTAGCTCTTCAGGATGATAGTAATTATTAAGTTTTACAACATTTTTCATTGTTCTATGATATCTCTCAATTTTTCCTTGTGTTTGAGGATGTAGAGGTCTCCCATGTACTTGCTTCATTTTCATATCCTTCTCTAAAAAGATCTTTAAATCTTTTGCGATGTAGCAAGGTCCGTTATCAGATAACAACTTAGGTTTTGCTTTTGATTTGAGTTTTGCCTTGTTTATAGCTGTTTCTACGGTTCTTTTTACATCATTAGCTTCCATAGAGTCACATAGTTCCCAATGAATAATATAACGGCTGTAATCGTCTAAAATCGTACTTAAATAA
>NZ_WSPP01000127.1:0-2268 GCF_009767705.1 Myroides sp. LoEW2-1
CTCTAATTCAGATAGTAGGGTAGTGCCAAATTCTTCAAATTTATCTAGTTCAACTACTTCTCCATTGAGGATAGGTTCGACCTGGTAAACTAATGAACCTTTATAATCTAAAGCTTTTATTTCTTCTGTAATAGCGGAAACAATTAGTTTAATATTGTTTTTGTGAGTAGCTTTCCTTTTTTCTTCAATTTGTAGTTTTTCTTGTCTTTCTTGCTCTTTTATATCTTCCCAACGCTTTACTTCAATTTGCTGCTTTTCTTCATGTGGTTTTGTAATTAGGATGAATTCGTTGTACAATTCTGTTATAGGGACAGTTATGTTTTCTTTTATTTTATTAATTACTGCTTTCTTTTCTTTTTCTAAAGAAGTTCTTGCAGTAACGTAGTTTGTACGGCGTTTTTTTGCAATAGTAAACGTTTCATTATCTGTTATTTCAATGTAGGGATTGTCAGTTACTATTTGTAATTGTTCATCCTCTTTACTCTTTATTTCTTTTAAAACCTTTGTATTAAAGTTTTCTATGCTCAATTCATTGTTTTGTTTCTCTTGTGACATATTTTTCCTGCTATTTAAGTTGTTTTGAGTAGATTTTGTAACCAGGTGGTAGACTGGCTTTTTCAATTGCTTCTTCTTCTGAATGAGCCTTTATTTTCACTTCGCACCAATCAGTGCAATCTCCTCTTCTAAATGTTACTATTACTGTATATTCCTGCACTATGCTAGGGTTTAAAAATTCAACACGTTTTTTAATGGCACTAAAAAAGCCGTCAAAAATAATTTTGTCGGCTTCTGTTTGTTCTTGATAGGTTTTGTCAGAAAGCTTCCAACGCCCATCTTCGATATATGGAGTAATATTCATATTACTTTGGTTTTCTCGTTTTTGGTAGTGAAAAGAGAATAAAGCAAAAGGTAACTACCAGTATACCAATTGCAGTTAGAAAGTCGTTTAATGTTGACATATATTATACAGATCTAATTATAACTACTTTAGTAGGTGTTTTTTTTCTACTTTCAATCAAATCAAGTACTTCTTTTTTATCATAGTATTTCTTTTTATCCTCAGGTCTTTCTGCGTTCTTATAGGCCGTTAGTTTGTTGTTGTAGAATCTATAAAAAGTAGTAGTCTTAATTCCCATTAACTCACAAACTTCAATATGAGTTAATAATTCAATTTGTTCTTTTTCTGTATCTATGATATTCTGTGTCATTTTGTTTAAAGTGGTTTTAAAGATTGAGGAATATTTTTGTTTTGTTTTTCTCTCCATTCATTACGTAAGAAAGTAAGAAGGCTTTCAGCACTTGTAATAAAACCTTTAGTTATAAGCCTAGTTACTTCACGTTGCAATTGAACAAGTTCTTTCATGCTTGATTCTTCAGCTTTCTTGTTTCTCATTTGTTTTTCGTGATGATTGAAAACAATGTGATTTATTCCTTCAGAAACTTTAGAGATTACTTTTTGAGGTGATTCTAATGGTTTGCAAATAGATTTAATAGCCGAACACATATCTCTATATTCAGTACCAGCTTCAATTCTTGATTCAATCAACTGATCATATACAAATTTCAAAACATGGTATTTAAATTTTGGATTTATCCACATGGCGAAATCAATGAAAAGTAAAGGGTGCATCCAAACTTGATCTCTTGTTTTTTTACCATCAGATAAAGTTCTTCCTTTTGTTTTTTTAACTACTTGATTTTCAGGTAATCGCATATTTGCGCATAGTTGATTATCAAGTGGTTGACTTTTTTTAAACTCCTCTTCAATAATAGTTTCAGTAAACTGAATTGTTGATGGAGAATCTAAGAATCTTTTTAACTCCCTTTTAGAATTACCTTTTTGATTGTTCCATTGAGTTAATAAAATATTGGCATCAAAATAGCCGTCTTGTGTTCTTTGGAGTACGTTAAATTCCCCCATAGGACGTTCTAGTATTTGATTTGTTTTCAAAATACGTTTGATTTAAGATAATTTTAACGATAATCTATATGTACGTATGTACATATAGAAGTATATATTCTTATCTTTGTATTATAATTAATCTAGTGTTACTGATTTGCTTATCAGTAATTTTTTGGTAAAATTTTAGATAATTATAAAACAAAGAAATACTGACAGGTATTAACGCCCCTCGTGGCGTTTGAAACAAAGCAGATTAAAATAATAGACTACGTCAATAGTTTATATACTATTTTAAAATGTTTGTTTCCCAATATGTCAAAGAGCTTTTAAGACAACTACATAGTACATTGTGAGAATTGTAAATC
>NZ_WSPP01000128.1:0-1322 GCF_009767705.1 Myroides sp. LoEW2-1
TGACCCGTCCTGAAAAAACTGTACAGTTTTAAATACCAATAAGAGATGGAAAAGTCAATAAAAGAGAAAAAAGTAAAACAACGTTATCATCAAGAATTCATTAAAAAGGTAGTGAAGGAAGTTGAGTTAGGAGCCACACAGATTTCAGTAACGCTGAAGTATGATTTAGGAGTCACTACTGTAAGACGTTGGATGCAGCGATATGGAAGTAAAGAATATTACGATACAAGGGCTCCCAAAGTTTATAGCGAGAGTTTAAAACGTCAAGTAGTTCATAGTATTACAGAAAGAGGCATGAGCGTAAAAGAAGCTTCAATAGTTTATAATATAAGAAGTTTATCTACAATAAATAACTGGTTGTTAGTTAATTGTGTTAAAAAAACAGATATTTGTATTGAAACTCCAATTCCTATAGAAATGTCTAAAAAGAAGCTCACACCTGAAGAATTAGAGATAATCTCTTTAAAAAAAGCTTTAGCAGAATCACAGTTTAAGGTAGTTGCGCTAAATACCCTAATTGATGTAGCAGAAAAAAGCCTAGATATTGAAATTAGAAAAAAGTCTGGTTCCAAGCAGTTGAAGAAGTAAAAGTATTGTATCCTAAAAAAGGATTAACTACAATATGCAAACTGTTTGGAAGAACTCGAAGTGCTTATTATCAGTCTATTAATAGACAAGAAGAACAGTCAATAAAAGCTGATATAGTCATACAAGAAGTATTAAATATTAGAAATAACCTCCCAAAGTTAGGTACTCGAAAACTTCAACATATGCTTGAGGAGCGTTTAAATACGCATGGTATAAGTATTGGTAGAGATTATCTGTTCGACTTATTAGACAGTCATAAGATGTTGATAAGACAACGAAAACGAAAAGCTCATACTACAGATTCTAGAGCGTGGCGAGGTCAATATTTAGATCTGTATAACGGAGTGGAAGTAACTCGACCAGAACAATTTTGGGTAAGTGACATAACTTATATACGACTAAATAATGTTTGGAGTTACCTTTGTTTAATCACAGATGCTTATTCGCATAAAATAATGGGGTTTAGTTTCAGTTTAGATATGACAGCCAAAGTATGTTTAGAGGCACTAAGAATGGCATTAAGCAATAGAGTCTACAATGAAAAACTTATCCACCACTCAGATAGAGGAAGTCAATACTGTAGCGAGATTTACACTAAATTGTTAAAAGATAATAATATAGCAATAAGCACTACTCAGAATGGAAATCCTAAGGATAATGCAGTAGCAGAACGAGTAAATGGAATAATTAAAGGTGAGTTTGATTTAAACTATTCAAGCTTAGGTTATAAGAAA
>NZ_WSPP01000129.1:0-1594 GCF_009767705.1 Myroides sp. LoEW2-1
GTTACCAATTAGCCCTTTAACCTTATCTCTTATTACAATTCTTTATGAGGAGAATAATTTAGAAGTTCCAGCAACAATTACTGATATTTATGATAATTTTAATTCAGTGATGCTGGGGAAGCCTTTTGTATCTTCACGTGTTGAATTTATTGATTTGTCTTTTAGAGAACGTATATTATCGATTTATGCTTTAGAATTGTTAAATAGACCACAAAATAATCCAATGAAAACTGAAGAGTTTATCAGTTTTTTTACGGAGTATTTTAAAAACAAAACAATTCCATTAAAAAAGGGAACTTTAGAGGAAATGCTTGATTATCTGATTAATCATACTGGAATTTTATATTTAAAAGAGAAACGATATGTATGTTTTAATCATAATTCCTTTATGGAATATTATGCATCAATTGAAATCTTTAAGCATAAAAGAATAGAAGAAACAAAATATGTAGACAATTTCTTAGATGTTAATTGGCAAAATTCTGCAATCTTTTATGCTGGTTTTTCAAAAGATATGCCTGATTTTTTAAGAAGTATTAATTCTAAATTACAAGAAAAGATAGAATATAGTAATCTGTTTTCAGCAATTGGTGGTGCTGGATATTTGATACAAGCTTTATATCAAACTGACAATCAGATTAGAAAGGATACTGTGAAGATTTCTTTAGAGAATAATTTGAAGATAATTGAGCTGTTTTTGTTAATGGTAGGTCAAGATTCAACTTTGTTTAAGCAATTTAAATTACCAATAATTTGGCTTATGAATGTAGTGTATTTTCATGAGAACTTTAACTCAGTGACTCTAAAAGAACCTTTACAGATAGTTTTCGACGAATTATTTGATGAATTGACTAATAGTCAGAAGGTATCAACAAATATAGGTTATAAAGCGTTATGTATTGCTTTGGTTTTGAATTCTAAGCGCTTAGGGGAAGCAGTGCCTTTAGAGAAATTGATTTATGAGAGTAATTTTTTAGAGGATAGTATATTAACTATTATTAGTGATTATTCTATTACTGTATTAAATGAAGGACATTTAGATAAATTGAAATTAGAAATTAGAAACTCTCTTAATAAGGTAAAAAGCCCTTTGAAATATTTATTAGAGACGCCTGCTAATAAATTAAAATTCACTGATTATGATGTTTTATTTTCAGAAAAAAAAGTTACTTTACTGACTGAAGGTAAAACGGATGCTAAGATTATTGAACATGCATATATTGTCTTGAATAATGGTGCTTTTCCTGAGTGGAAAATAAAAATAGGGAGTAGTAAAGATACAGGAGGTACAGGGGAGCTATCTAAAACTTTAGCTAGTTGTAGTTCAACACTTTCTGATGAAAGTATAATAATTGGAATTTTTGATAATGACGAAGCTGGTTTTGGTGCATACAATGGATTGAAGGATTTTATTTTCTTAGAGGAATTAAAGGTAGGATATGTGAAAAAACATAAAGATTATAATATATATGCTTTACTGTTACCTATTATTAGTATTAGAAAGAATTATTTCTTGGAAGAGCAGAAATTTAAGTATTTAGAGATTGAGCATTTTTTCTCTGATACTTTTTTGAAAAGTAAAGGGATGTTAGAA